>JBKJPI010000489.1:0-4615 GCA_046595235.1 Burkholderiales bacterium
TTCTGGTTGAGCGGGGTCACGAAAAAACCCGGGCAGATGCAGTTCACCTGGATGTTGTGCTGCGCCCACTTCACTGCGAGATCGCGCGTGAAGTTCACCAGCGCGCCTTTACTCGCACCGTACGCAATCGAGTTGTAAGCCTTCGGATTGCGGCCGACGAGCCCCGCGATCGACGCAATATTTACGATTTTCCCGCGCTTCGCCTTGATCATCTCGCGCCCGAGCGCCTGTGCGCAGAGGAATGGTCCGGTGATGTTGAGATCGAACACCTGTTGCCAGCGCTCGAGCGGCAGGTCTTCCGGCGCCGCAACCCACGCGCGTCCCGCATTGTTGATGAGCGCGTCGACACGGCCGAAGCGCTTCATCACCGCATCCTTCATCGCCTCGACATCAGCCTGTTTGGTGACGTCACACGCAACAGCGAGGGCTTTGGCCCCGGTCTTTTCGATCTCGTGCGCCGCGGTCTCACACACATCAAGCTTTCGCGAAGCGATCACGATGCTCGAACCTGCTTCAGCAAGCCCCATCGCCATGTTGAAGCCGATGCCCGTGGCGCCGCCGGTGACGACGGTGACGCGGCCTTCGAGACTCAGCAGTTCTTTGACGTTAGCCACACCTGTCTCCCTGATCCGTAATTTGTTGGCAGCGGAGGCGAAGGATAACGCAAGGACGCCGATGAAAGCCCCGCTCGCTTGCCAACGAGCATTCTCCGTCCTGCTTCGTAGAGCCTAGCGCCCGAGTAAGGCGGTCAGGTCGGCGATCCGCTCGAGCCGCTCGAGCCCCTCGACCGCGTCGATGATCCTGGTGATCCGACTCGCGCTTACGCAGTGCGACGCCAGCTCGGAGAACTTGCTCTGAACGTCGGCCGGGGGCATCGGCCGCCGCGCGTCGCCTAAGGGCACCGCGACGAATTCCGTCATGACCCGGCCGTCCTTCAGCTGAACGTTTACGCGACACGGCCGGCCACGGGGATGCGCTTCATCCAGCGCCGGATCGGCTACCACCCGGATGCGCAACATCAGTCGAGCGACGTCAGCAGCCGCCCAGCGGTCGCTCTCGAACTGCTCCACTGAAAGCTTCCCGTCCAGCAACGCCATTGCCACGCAGCACGGCATGCTGTGGTCGGCGGTCTCGCGGTTGGCAGGCGTGTACTTATCGGGATCGGCGGTACGCTCGCACGTGACCGGGTTCGCGCTCACGATAACCTCGGCGATCACGTCCATCGCGGGTCCGGATAAGTCGGCCGCCAGTTTGACGGCAGCTTCCACCGCGCCCTGAATCTCGAACTGAACAGGGTAGCGCTTGAGCGTGACGTCCTCCACTCTATAGCGGGCGTGCGCGACATCGATCGTCGGGTGGTCGCGATCCTCCAGGCCTCCCGGCAGACTCCGGAACATCCAGTCGATTACCGACACCGGCCCGGTCATGCCTTCGACCGCGAGCCGGCACGCGTCCACCGCCTCCACCGCGGCGAGGGGAGATGCGATGGCCTTCGCCATGCTGAGCTCGCCCTTCGCCAGGCCGAACAGGACCAGGTGGCGCGCGCCATTGAGCGCCACCGCGTGCGCGAGCTGCGCCGCACTCATGTTCCAAGTGCGTCCGATCACCAACGGCGCCACGAAGCCGACTGAACTGGCCGCGTGCATGCCGACCGCCTGGAAGGAAAACGCGTCGCACAGCCGCAGCTGCGCTTCATAGCCCGCGAGCACAGCCTCGATCAACGCCCTGCCCGACCCGCCACTCGCCTCGACGCACGCCAGCGCGACCGTGACCAGTTCCGAAGGATGCGGCACGTCGCGCTTCCAGTACACGTCGCCATAATCCAGATATCTATTGAGGACGCCGTTGATCAGGATCGCCTGCTTCAGGCTCGATGGCGCGCCGCCGATCACGGTAGCCGTCTCGCCGTCGGACGTTTCGATGCCCGGGGCATGCAGGCAAGCGGCGATGCGCGCCGGCTCGCACCCGACGGCGCCGAGAGCGCAACCCAGCGTGTCCAGTATGACCCGCTTGAGCGCAGTGACGGTGGCGGGCGGCAGATCCCCATAGCGAATACCCAGCGCAAACTCGGCAAGGGTTTGCACGACACTCGCCATCTAATGCCCCGCGCGCCGCGCGCTGGACGATTTGACCCAACCCGCCATCCAGACATGGCTCTCGCACGGGCCAGGATCGGTGGCGCAGCTCGCGGTGCGCCCCGCCGGAACGAAGATCCGTTCCTGGGTGTATGCGCCGAAATCGATGAGCATTTTTAGCTATCCGCTTTCAGATTGCCTGCAGAAAGCCCCGCAAAGCCCCAGCGAAAGCTGACGGTACCTCGATGGCGGACAAGTGTCCTGCGTCGAGCAATACGGCCCGCGCGTCAGACACCGCGGCGGCGATCCTGGCACCATGCTCGGCGGGCGGCGTTGCCACATCCTGCGCACCGTTGATGACGAGCAGCGGCACTGTGATCGCAGGCAGCTTCCCGAATAAGTCCATTGTGCCAATGGCCTCGCAGCAGGCGGCATAACCTTCCTTCGGTTGCTCAAGAAACGTCGAGCGCGCGGTCGCCAGCGGCGCCGATTTGCCGGCCCTGAAGCCTTCCGAAAAAAACCGCAACATGATCATGTCGACGATCGCCTCGAGTCCTTTTTCCCTGACCAGAGCGGCGCGCTCCATCCATGGCGCGGACGGCATTTGCGCCGAGGTGTTGCAGGCGACGACTTTTGCGATGCGCGCGGGCGCGGTTGCCGCAAGGTGCAGCGCGATCATGCCGCCCAGCGAGAGCCCGCAGACATGCGCCGTGTCCACTTTCGAAGCGTCGAGCACTTGCAACGCGTCCTGCGCAAGCAGCGCGATGCTGTAGCCGCCCGATGGTGCATCCGAGGCGCCGTGGCCGCGAGTGTCCATGCGGATCACCCGGAAATCCTCCGTGAGCAGCGGCACGACCCCATCCCACATCGCGAAGTCAGCGCCGAGCGAGTTGAGCATCAACAGCGCCGGCTTGTCGGGAAAGCCGTCCGCGCGCCAATAGAGTCGGGCACTGCCGTTAAACGCGAAAGGCATGAGAGCTCCTTGTCCATCCGGCGCCCCGCGCAGCTTGAGGTCGAGCGCCATGCGGGAACCGGCTCGGCTTTATGGGCGGCGGATGCTCATTGCGCAAGGCGTCACTTTCTCAGGTCTTTGATCTTCACGCCTTTGGCGACCAGCTCGTCGATTACGGCGTTGAGATGATGGAATGCGGTATTGGCTGCGGGCGCACCACAGTAGATCGTCTGCTGCAGCAGCAATTCCTTGATATCGTTCAGGGAGAAGTTGTCCTCGAGCGCGGCGCGAGCGTGCATGTCGAACTCCTCCCACCGGCCGAGCGCGACCATGGTGCCCAGCACGAGGATGCGGCGGGTGCGGTAATCGAGTCCCGGGCGCGTCCATACGCCCCATCCGTAGCGCACGATCAGGTCCTGGAACTCCCGGGTATGCGGTCGGATTTCCGCGACGGCGCCATCAACATACGTGCTGCCGAGGATACGGCGGCGCACCTTCATGGCCTTCGCATGGACCTTGTCCTTGGGCATCGTGGATTCCTTGATGAAGTCGGTTATGGAGAAAACTAACGGAAGCTGTCTTTCGATATTCCCGGGGTTCTGAAGAACTTCTCCAGTGTCGCGATCTGCCGGTCGATGATCTTCCGGTAGTCGGCCGGCGTGTTCGGCGGGGCCGGTTCGACGCCGTCTGCCGCGAGCCGTGCTTTGAAGTCCGGCGCGCCGAGTATCTGGTTGCATTGCCGGTTGATCGCATCGACGATGATCGCGGGCGTGCCCGCCGGAGCGAAGAAGCCGTATGAATTGACCAGCTCGTAGCCCGGCACGCCGGCTTCGGCAACCGTCGGCACGTTGGGATTCGCCTGCGTGCGCCTGGGCGCTGTCACGGCCAGCGCCCTCAGCTTGCCGCTCCGGACATGCGGCGCCACCGAAACTGCGGCGCTGAACAGCAGCTGGATCTGCCCGCCCATGAGGTCGATCATCGCCGGTCCGTTGCCCTTGTACGGCACGTGAACCATCTCCGTCCCTGTCATAGAGCGGAAAAGCTCGAGGCCCAGATGCGCCGGCGACCCGACACCGGGCGAGCCGAAGTTGACTGCGCCCGGCTTAGCCCGAGCATAGGCGATCAGTTCCTTGACGGAGGTGACCGGCAGCGACGGGTTGACGACCGCGACGTATCCCTGCGTGACCAGCTCCACGACCTGCACATACGCCTTGCGGATGTCGAAAGACACTTTTCCCAACAGCATGTTGGTCGCCATCTGGCTGTTGGAGAGCAGCAACGTATAGCCATCGGGCGCCGCGCGCGCGGCGATCTCCATCGCGATGACGCCGCTCGCGCCATCGCGATTGTCGACGATGGCCGGCTGTCCCCACGCGTCGTTCAGTTTCTGGCCGACGAAACGCGCGAGCAGATCATTGGCGCCGCCGGGCGAGTTGCCCACGATGATCCGCACCGGCTTCATGGGAAAGGCGCGCGACCCACCGCCCAACGACTGTCCCGGCGCGGACTGGGCATGGGCCAGCGTCGCAAGACATCCCAGCATCGCCAGCCCAGCCGTCACCAGGCCGATTCGACGGGCGCTTGCGTT
>JBKJPI010000189.1:0-5312 GCA_046595235.1 Burkholderiales bacterium
CGTCGGTACCAACATCGGCGCGGGCCAACCCGGCCGCGCGTTGCGCGCCGCCTGGATCGGCGCCGGAATCGTAGCGGCGATCACCGAAGTGATCGGCCTTTGCGCCGCTGCGTTCCCGTATGCGTGGCTCACGCTTTTCGATAGCGATCCGGCGATGCTCGAAGCCGGATCGCAATATCTCCGCGCGGTGGGTCCGTTCTACGGTTTTTTCGGCTTTGGCATGGCGCTTTATTTCGCGTCACAGGGCGCGGGACGGCTGAAGTGGCCGCTGCTCGCCAATTTCGCGCGGCTTCTGATTGCTGCCGGCGGCGGCTGGCTCGTTCTTGCGTACGGCGGCGATCTCGCTCATGTCTACATCACTCAGAGTGTGGCGCTTGCCGCGTTTGGTCTGATCATCGCGGCCGCAATCGCCGGCGGCGCGTGGACGCGCGGCCTGCCGCCGACGCCGCGCACCACAACCACGTAGCAGCGCGATTCGAAAGTTTCTGCGTCGAGCGCGCCTTGCGATCCAGGGCCAGCGTCTTCGCGTCTCTATGAAAAAATCGTTGCTGGTGGCAAATACCCCCTCCTATAATTACGGCCGTGCGGTAGCTTTGCCGCCCGTTTACTTCACATAGGAAAGAGAATGATTTTTCGTAATCTGGGTTTGGCGCTGTTGCTCTTTTGCGGAATCACCGTTTCAGGGATCACTTCGGCTGCATCAGGCGACGCCGATTTCACGCTCGTCAACCGCACCGGACTCGAGATTCGCGAGCTCTACGTCTCTCCAACCAGACGCAGCGAATGGGGCCGCGACCGCCTCGGCGACGGTACCCTGAAGAACGGGCAGTCGCGCCACTTCAAATTCGGACAGACCGCCACGTGCCGCCAGGACATCAAGGTCGTCTTCGAAGATGATGGCTCCGAGATCAGCTGGGATAACGTCGATCTCTGCGAGCTCGAAAAAATCACCATCAGGTACGACCGCGCCACGCGTCGGGTGTCGGCCGAAACCGAGTAAGCAGGAAGGAGGGGGACTTAGCGCCACTGGCGCGGTCCCCGGCTGTCGCCACGCGTCGTCCCACCGGTTTGTAAGGCGACTGGCGCTATCGATAGAGCAGCACCGCCTCACGCGCGTCGCACCACGCGATTTCATCCGCCGCCGCGATTCGTTCGAGATCTTCCGGCGCAGCTTGCGGATCGTCTACCCACTCACGCAGAAGCGCACTGCCGTTGATGAGGTCGATCGCAAGACGCTCGTTCTCGTATTCGTAAGGGAAGTTGCGCCACAGGTCGTAATCGGGCTGCAGTGCTCGCAACGCCTTGAACGCAAGCGCCTGCAGACGCCACGGCTTGAACGAAGCGGGGTCGTAATGCGCGTCGTCGGCGTGAATCTGCAGCCCCGCACACAGTGCCCCGGCGTGCTTGTGGAAAGTCGGCTCGAACCAGCATTCCCGCAGCCGACAGCCTTGCAGCCACTGCGGCGCCAGCGCTTCCATCTTCGAGAGCAGCGCGCGCGGCGCGATGTCAGGCGCGCCGAAGAGCTCGAGCGGGCGTGTGGTGCCGCGGCCTTCAGAAAGCGTAGTGCCTTCGAGCATCACCGTGCCCGGGTAGCATCGCGCCATCGCGAGGTTGGGTGCATTCGGGCTCGGATTGACCCAGGTGCGCGCCCCGAGCGGCCATCCGAAGCCGGGCGCGCTCGCCGGCTGCCAACCGTCCATCGTGACGACACGGCAATCCACGTCGAGCTTCAGCGTCTGCACGAACCAGCGGGCAAGCTCACCGAGCGTGAGGCCATGGCGCATCGGCATCGCACCTGCACCGACGAAGCTTTCCCAGCCCGCGCGTAACGTCAGCCCCTCGACCTCGCGGCCCACGGGATTCGGTCGATCGAGCACCCACACCGTCTTCGCGTGCGCCGCAGCCGCTTCGAGCACGTAGCGCAGGGTGGTGATGAAGGTATAGATCCGGCAGCCGAGGTCCTGCAGATCGACCAGCAGCACGTCGAAGCTGTCCATCATCTCCGGGCTCGGACGCCGCACTTCACCATAGAGACTGAAGACCGGTATGTTGTGCACCGGGTCGGTGAAGTCGGCTGATTCGATCATGTTGTCCTGCTTGTCACCTCGCAGGCCGTGCTGCGGTCCGAACGCAGCGCTGAGCTTGACCTCGCCAAGTTCGGCGAGGGCGTCCAGCGAATGGGTGAGCCCGTCGGTTACCGACGCGGGATGGGCGAGCAGGGCGACGCGGCGCCCTGCGAGCGGTGCTCTCAGTGACGGTTCCTGAAGCAGCCGATCGATGCCGAATTTCATTGGATGCTGAGACCGAAGCTGTCTGAATGATGAAAGTCCGGTTTCCCCGGCGGATGTGAAAGCGCCCAGTACGACAACGAACCGTCGGCGGCCTCGACGACAGCCGAAAGCCCGATGGCGAGCGCTGCCTCCGCGTAACTATCCGAGAGACGCGCGAGATCGATCGTGGCGTCGAGCGCGAGCTTTCCCGGCTCGCTTCGCACATCGATCTCCGGCGCAAGACCTTCGTCATTCAGGGCATCACCCTGGCGATAGTGCGCGAAGGCATACACGGCCCACGCGCGGGACGGCGAGATATTGAGCTCGTGATACCGATCCGCATCGGCCGCTCTGACGAAAAGCTCGAAGCACGTATGCTGCCACAGCCGTTCTCCGACTCGCGTGTGGCCGTCCGCGGGGATGCGAAGCGCGCTGAGCTCACCTTCGAGCGTGTACGTCACGCGGAGCGTTTCCGAGGCGGTTCTCTCGAGGCGCGTCTCGATGCTCCTGATTGCGGCGCTTGGAATGTCGTCGTGGCAGATAAGGCGCCGCACATGGAGCATCGTGTGTCAGTCGCCGGTCGGGGAGATTTGAAATTCGTTCACGACGTCGATGGCTAAGAGGGCGTCCGAGAGCTGGCGCAGACTGTCGGCGCGCTGGGTGCGTAACATCATTCGATATTCGAACTGGGTGCCGCCATCGACGAGCCGGTAGTGAAGGTTAGCGATCGTGAAGTTGAGTGAAGTCACGAGTTTCCTCAGCTCCTTCTCGGACATTGCCGCGTGGCGTCCGAATGTGACGACGAATTCCGCGTACTGCTGCGACGGGATCGTCGCTTCTATCCAGCGGAAAGCCGAAAGCGTTCCAAGCGTCAGTGCGAGAGCGAGACCGGCGGGGTAGTAGAAGCCGATACCGACGAGGATGCCGATCGCGGAGGTGATCCAGATCGATGCGGCGGTGGTGAGTCCGCGCACCGAGAGGCCTTCCTTCATGATGACGCCCGCGCCGAGAAAGCCGATGCCCGTCATGATCCCCTGTGCCATGCGCGTGGGGTCGATCGTAACGCGGCTGCTGCCGCGCACCGAGAACCACTGCTCCTCGTAAACGGTGACCAGCATGAGGACTGCCGAAGCGAGACAGACGAGCGTGTGCGTGCGGAAACCCGCGGGTCGGGCGTGATAGCTCCGCTCCAGCCCGATCAGACCTCCGCAAACCAGAGCGACGAGCAGGCGGATCGTTATCGCTGGGTAGTCACTCATCTGTGATTCCTTTCTAGTGTGAGCACGATTATGCAGCGCCGGCGCTGCCGCGTACACCCCTGTCTGTCACGCGCCGGTAAGCAAGGCGATGGCTCCAGCAGCACAGCCGACTGCGATCATCTTTCGCGCGGTAAAGCGCTCCATCCCGAAGCACGCGGAAGTGAGGAGTGCCACGACAAAGCTCATGTTCGCAATCGGGATCACGACGCTCGCGTCACCCGTGCGTAAGCCGAGCAGGAGAAACGTCACGACAAGGCACACGAGCGTTCCCGATATGACGGCGTACGGCAGCACCTCGCGCAGGGGCGCGGTGCGCTGGTGCCTCACGATTCCGTAGCACACCGCCGCGAGCGTCCAGCCAACCCCGATGTAGAGCATGAACATGAAGGCGTCGCCCCCGCCCGAAAGGCCCACCTTCGAGAGGATGCCGAAGCACGCGCGCAGGAGGGACGCGACGACCGCGATCCACATGGCTGCCACGAGAAAGCTGTCGTCGCCGCCGCGGCCGCCACGCTGATAGAGCAGCGTAACGGCGAAGAGCCCGAGTGCGATCCCCGCAGCTTTCGGCGCCGTCACGGTCTCGCTCAGAAAAGCCACGGCGAAAATCACCACGGCGATCGTATTCAAGCGATAGATCGTCGAGCCCAGGCTCACGTTGATGCGCGCGAGGCTCTCGACCAAAAGTGCGTTGGCGAGCATGACGACGGCGCCCGCGATGACACCATACGTCGCCGCCGTTTTGTCGAAGTTGAGCGGTGCCCCCAGCAGCGCGAGCACGGCCGATTGGCCGACGATCACCACGCCGCCGATCGTGAAGAGATAAACGCCGGTCACCGGGCGTTTGCCGGAGTAGCGCGCGTACACCACGTCGAGAACGCCGGCCGCGACGAGGCTCAGGAGCGCGTAGCCTACGCCGGGACTCATCCGCTCAACGCGGCCTGCCTGGCAGGCGCCTCAGGACGGCTTCACCGCATCAGGTGTCGGAACCAGTGCACGCTTGAGCCCCGACTTGATCAGCCGACTGCGAAGCAGGTGCGAACAGAAATCGATCAACGCCACGACGATGATAATCATGATGATGATGAAGCCAACCTGGTCCCACTGGTGCGCACGGATGCGGTCGGAGAGCGCGAAGCCGATGCCGCCCGCGCCGATGATGCCGAGGATTGTGGCGGATCGCGTGTTCGATTCGAACATGTAAAGCACGTTCGAAAGCATGATCGGCAGCACCTGCGGCAGAATTCCGAAGCGCATGGTCTTGATCGCGTTGCCACCGGCTGCTTTCACGCCCTCCACCTGCTTCTTCTCGACGTTCTCGATCGCTTCGGCGAAGAGCTTCGCGAAAATTCCGATGTCGGTGGTGGCGATGGCGAGCACGCCGGCGAGCGGACCAAGCCCGACAGCACGCACATAAACCAGGGCCCAGACAAGCGAATCGACGCCGCGCAGGAAATCGAAGGAGCGGCGAATCGGGAAGCGGATAAGACGGATCGGAAGGACATTGCGCGCACCGAGGAAGCCGAGTGGCATTGCAATGATGGCGGCGATCAGCGTCCCAAGAAATGCCATGCCGATGCTCTCCAGCATGGCGCGTGTCAGATCCCAGAATGCGTCGCCCGGGCTCGGCGGGATGAGGGCACTCGCGATTTTTCCGAAACGCTCCATGCCGTTGACGATGCGTGCCGGTGTGGCATCGAAGCGCATGAGACAGAACACGACGAATGCCAGCACGCCGGCGGCCGCCGCGATTAGCACGGCGCGCTCGGTTGCGCTCTTCGAAAGC
>JBKJPI010000250.1:0-7489 GCA_046595235.1 Burkholderiales bacterium
AAGGCCCCCTGAGCGGCTACCGCCGCTATATCTATAAGTTGAGGAGGATCTCGCGTTCGGCTTCGGATGGCTGGAAGCCGCGCTTCTCGTAGTAATCGAAGATCGCGTCGACGACCGCCTGCGGTTCGTCGATGCCATCTTCGATTACTACGAGAAGCGCGGCTTCCAGCCGTCCGAAGCCGAACGCGAGATTCTTCTCAACTTGTAGCGGGCCCTTTGTTGCGTCGGTACATTCCCTGCTTTGGTACACTCCCTTCAACCGGGATCCAAGACCTATGAACCTCCGCTACGTTGCACTCCTGATCGGCTCGCTTTCGATCGCCCTCAGCCTGCCGGCCGCGGCGCAGAATCCCGCGGACCGTCCGCTTCCAAGCCCGACAACCGCGGCGAAGCCGAAACCCTTTTCGGCCGCGCCGAGCGCTGACCGCAAGCTCCAACCGCTACCGGAGCCGCCGCCCCCGCCACCGGGCCTCGAGCTCGATGCGAGCCTCGAGCCGCAGGTGACGATCCAGCGTCGGGGGAGCCAGACCATCGAGGAGCATCGTGTCCGCGGGCGCCTTTACATGGTCAAAGTCACGCCGGAACACGGCGTGCCCTATTACCTCATCGACCAGGACGGCAAAGGCGACTTTACGCGCCGCGACAGTCTCGACACCGGCACGCGGCCGCCGATGTGGGTCATCCACACCTTTTGATTTGTCCGTCTACACGACCGTCACACTCGACGAGCTGAGTGCCTGGCTCACCGATTACAACGTCGGCACGCCCACTGATCTCCGCGGCATCTCCGCAGGAATCGAAAACACCAACTACTTTGTCTACACGAGCGCCGGACGGTACGTCCTGACGCTCTTCGAGAAGCTCACCGCCGCCGAGCTTCCGTTCTACCTCGATCTCATGGCGCACCTTGCGGATCACGGGATTCCGAGCGCGCGCCCCCTGCCGAACCGCTCCGGCAGCCTCCTCGGTGAGCTCAAAGGAAAGCCTGCCGCGCTCGTGTCGTTCCTCGCCGGCAGGGATGTGGATGAACCCACGCCAGCCCACTGCGCCGCGGTGGGGACCATGCTCGCGCGAATCCACGTGGGCGGCCAGTCTTACGGGAAGCGGATCGACAACCCGCGAGGTTTGTCATGGTGGCAGGCGGTGACGCCCGAGATCATCGGCTTTTTGCCGGAAGGAGAGGCGTCGCTGCTCCTCTCGGAAATTGCGTTTCAGGCGAGCCAGACCTCCCACGACCTGCCGCGCGGTGCGGTGCATGCTGACCTCTTCCGGGACAACGTTCTCTTCGAACAGACGAGAATATCCGGCGTCATCGACTTTTACTTCGCGTGCACGGATACGTTCCTCTACGACCTCGCGATCTGCGCGAACGACTGGTGCGTGGCTGACGGTGAATGGCACGAGCCGCGTGCGGCGGCACTGCTCGAGGCCTATCGGGCGGTTCGCGCACTGACGCCGAACGAGCCTCGGGCATGGTCCGTGATGCTGCGTGCCGCAGCGTTGCGTTTCTGGATTTCGCGGCTTTACGACTTGCACCTCCCGCGGGCCGGTGAGCTCACGCACGCGAAAGACCCGGCTCACTTTCTGCGCATCCTCGAAAAACATCGCGCACAGCAGCAACGTCTGCAGTAATTGGGGGCGTGATGCCTCTATAATCGAGTCTCGATGGAAGCGCCGCTTTCATCACCCTTTGGACGTCAAAGTTTCATGGAGTCTCGCGCCGTCAGGCCCGGCCACGGGTGGGCCTGGATCATCCAGGGTTCCCGGCTGTTCCGGCAGAGCCCGGCGGTTTGGATCGCCCTGGTCCTCCTGCTGTACGTCTCGACGAATCTTCTGCTCAGGCTTCCCCTGCTGGGGGTCGTGTTTCTGCTCTTCATGCCGGTTTTCATCGCGGGCCTGATGGAAGGCTGCCGCGCGCTGGAAAACGGCGAGCCGCTGAAGCCGATGCACCTGCTGAGCGCGTTCGGTAAGAACGCAGCACCCCTCGTCACGCTCGGCGGCGTCTGGCTGGTCGGCAATCTCGCGATCATGCTCATCGTGCGGGAATTCGGCGGCGAAGCGATCGTGACCCTCACAAAGATGATGGCGCAGGGCGCAGCCATCACACCTGATCAGGTCACGCCCGAGATGCAGGCGGCTGCCCGCACCGTCGCCCGCGCGCTGCTGATCGGCACGCTCGCATCGCTCCCCCTCATGATGGCGATCATGTACGCGCCCCTGCTCGTTTACTTCCACCAGCAGAAGCCGCTTGCAGCGATGAAAGCGAGCTTCATGGCGTGCGTGAGAAACTCAGTGCCGCTGCTGGTTTACGGCGGCGCGATCTTCGCCGGAATGTTCATTGCGATGCCGCTCAGCATCGCGCTCGGTCAGTACGACCTGGCGGTGTGGCTGCTCGCCCCTGTGGTTCTGCCGTCGATCTACGCGAGCTACAAGGACCTCTTCCTGACGGGCGCGGCGCCTGCCGCCCGAACGGATTCGGTAGTGGGCTAAGTTCGGCGCTCGCCTGGCCTCGGGCGCAACCTGTTGACCGTTTGGTATACCATCGGTATTCTCACGCCGCATGGCGGTTACATCTCCCCAATCCGGCGCACGACCTGGCGAAGCGCCCGCCTATGGCAGGTTGAAGCAACTTATCCTGGAAGGTGAGCTGCCGCCCGGCGAGCCGCTGGTCGAGAGGACGCTCGCGGAGCGCCTGAACGTCAGCCGCACCCCCGTGAGAGAAGCGATTTTCCGGCTTGAGCGCGAAGGCCTCATCGAAGCCGTCGACGGTAAAGGCGCGTTCGTCGCGTCTTACGCTATCGACGACCTGATCGAGATTTACCAGATCCGCGAGGGTCTCGAGCCGCTGGCGGCGCGCCTCAGCTGCGCGCATCTCACCGCTGCCGATCTCGACTATCACGAGAAGCAGATCAAGCGTTATCGCGCCAACCCCCGGCTGCGTGAACAGGACCCCGCGAAATGGTTACGTCTCGGCTGGGAGTTCCATCGATTGTTCATCCATGCGTCGAAGAACGCCCGCCTCATCGAGATGATCGAGCGCATGCAGAACCAGATCGAGCTTTTCCGCGCACTAGGACGGAGCGTGGTCCCGCGTACCGACCTCCACGCCGCGGTCGATGAGCATTGGGAGATCCTGACTGCGCTGCGCTCGCGCGATGCCGGTCGCGCCGAGCAGGCAGTGCGGGCGCATCTGCAAAGCGGCTTGCGGAAGCGGCTCGAAGGGCTGCTCGGCAAGTCGATCTGACATTGATTTGTGAAGGAGGAAGCAATGGACGAGTCAGAATCGGAATTCAAGGTATGGGAGACCATTCCGGTCGGGGACGATCTCGGCACGCTGGACTACGTGCTGACCGAGCAGATGGTTTCGGACTACCGGCGCGTGGTCGACAACCCGCACGCTGCGTACCCCACGGTTGCCGCGCGTCATCCGGCGAACCTTTTTTATCGCAAGTACGCGGCCGTAATGCGCGTGCCGAACATGGGACACGATTCTGAGTACTTCAATCCCCCGGTCGTGGGAAAGCGCATCACTATAAGCGGCCGGATCGCCGATAAGTACATCCGCCGCGGTAACGCTTACCTCATCGTGGAGGCAACGGCGGTCGACGAAGACGGGCGTCTCATTGAGCGGAGCTCGCTCGTGGGGCTGGCGCGTGAGGTGGGCAAACAGGCGGCACACGCGAACATCGCGAAGAAATGGGGGGCGTGAATGGCTCGCAAACTGAAGGTCGGAGATCGCCTCGTGCCCGTGGCACGCGACGTGAGGGAAGAGAAGATGGTCGAGTTCGAGAAATGCGTCTGGGACCGTGGACGCAACTCGCACAGTGACATCAATGTCGCGAAAGCCGACGGCGTCTCTCGGACCATCGCCTCGGGACAGAACCAGATGGCGTTCCTGCACGAGCTGCTCGAGCGCAACTTCGGAGACGCGTGGGTGTACGGCGGCAAGATCTCCGTGCGCTACATCCATCCGGTTTATGGCGGCGACAGGTTGACGGCGAACGGCATGGTCGCCGAAGTGACGGAAGAAGACGACAAGCCGCGCATCGTGGTCCAGATCTGGTGCGAGAACCAGGACGGCCGCAAGACCGCTGCGGGAACTGCCCAGACGGGAGTGCCGTCCACGAGCCGCACGTGGATCGAGCCCGCGGGGTCGGTTGCGAAATGACGGCGGGCGCCCTGGAGGGTATGCGCGTCATCGAGCTCACGCACGCGTGGGCGGGTCCGTATTGCGCGATGATGCTCGGCGACATGGGCGCCGAGGTCATCAAGATCGAGAACCCGCGTCAGAAGACCGAAGCGCGCGGAGGTTACCCGTACGTTGCGAACGAGAGCGTCATTTTCATGATGCTCCATCGCAACAAGAAAAGTGTCACGCTCGATCTCAAGAGCCCGACGGGGCGTGAGATCCTGCTCGATCTCGTAAAGACTTCGGACGTGGTGATCCAGAACTTCCGTCCCGGCCTGATGAAGAAGCTGCGGCTCACGTACGACGACCTGAAGAAGGTGAACCCGGCACTGATCTATGCGTCGCTTTCCGGCTATGGCAATACAGGTCCCAAAGCGGACTGGCCCGGCGTCAACATGATCGCGCTGGCCGAATCGGGTCTGGCAGCGACGACGATCGACGGCGAGAACCCGCCGGTCCCGCTAGGTTACGCACTGTGCGACGTCGTCGCGTCGATGTGGGCGAGCACCGGGATACTTTCCGCTTACGTGCGAAGCCTAAAAACCGGCAAGGGACAGGAAGTCGACATGTCGCTCCTGGAAGCCGGGATCTCGCTCATGATGAGCCCGGTCGCGCAGCACTTTCACGTCAAGGGGGACTGGGCAGCGCAGACCGGGCACACCGACAGCAATGCGCCGTCAGGTTTCTTTCGCTGCTCGGATGGGCTTTTCTTGACCGTGTTCGCGAGCTATCCGGCGCTGTGGGACCGGTTCGTCGAAGTCATGAACCTGCAGCACCTGAAGGCGGACGAGCGTTTCGCGACGCGCGACGCGCGCACGGTGAACGCGCGTGCGCTGCACGACATCATCGGACCGCTCTACGCCCAGAAGCCGGTGGATTACTGGGTCGAGCTGCTCGTGAACGCAGGGGTGCCCGCGGCGCCTGTGAACACCGTCGGCCGTATGATCGAAGACGAGCAGGTCATCGCGCGCGAGATGATCGTCAAGCAGCAGCATCCGACCGCGGGCGAGATCAGCGTGGTGGGCGTGCCGGTAAAACTTTCCGAGACACCGGGATCGATACGCACGCCGGCGCCGCTGCTGGGCGAACACACCAACGAAGTCCTCGGGGCGCTGGGTTATGGCGAGCAGCTCGCGTCCTTGAGAAAAGACGGCGTGATCTGACGACGGACAAAAGGGAGGAGAAAGATGGACTGGAACACGATTCAAATAGCGACGGGGAAGCGCGGGATGCAAGCACTTGCGGCCGCGGTCATTGCGTTTGCGGCTGGAACGAGCATCGCGGCGGAACGCGCAGCGCCACCTGCGGGCCTCGGCGATTATCCGAACCGTAACGTCGAGCTCACGATCCCGTTCGCACCGGGCGGCGGCGTCGATCTGTTCGGCCGCACGGTCGCCCAGCTCCTGACCGACCAAAAGCTCGTGACGAGACCGATCCAGGTGGTGAACCGCCCCGGAGCCGCAGGCTCCATCGGCATGGCGCTCATGGTGAAGCGCAAAGGCGATCCGTACTCACTCCTCGGTATCGCCATCCACGCGATCGTGACGCCGCTGACGCTCGGCACGCCGCACTCGTACCGGGACATGACCCCGATCGCGAAGCTCTTCTCGGAATACCAGATGATGGTCGTGCGCACGGCTTCGCCGTTCAAGACGCTCAAGGACGTCGAGGCCGCGCTGCGCAAGGATCCCGGCAGCCTTTCGATTGGCGGCGCCTCGCTCGGCAACGCGGACCACATCGCCGTTGCGAAATTCGCACGCACGATCGGCATAGATCCGGGCAAGCTCAACTACATCCCGTACTCGGGAGGCGACGCGAATCCGGCGATCATGGGCGGACACGTCGATCTAGGTCTCGGCGGGCTCGACCTCATGCCCCACGTCGAAGCTGGCCGCATGCGCGTGCTCGCCGTGAGCTCGCCAAAGCGTCTCGGCGGCACCTTTCAGAAGCTGCCGACATTCGTAGAGCAGGGCTACGACGTCACGAACGAGAACTGGCGCGGTCTTTTCGGCCCGCCGGAAATGCCGGACGCGGTGGTGCAGTACTGGAGAAACGCGCTCGCGCAGATGGTGCAGAGCCCGGCGTGGAAAGCCGAGCTCGAGAAGAACCAGTGGGTGCACACGTTCGAAGCCGACACGTTTCGCGCGTCGCTGGACCGTGACAACCAGATGTACGCCGCGTTGCTCAAGCAGTTGGGACTTCTGAAGCAGCCGTAAGATAGCCTCATCCTCGATTATTGGGGACAGAGCAGACCTGTCCTCAATTACATTTTGCTGCCGACAGAATTCGCGGGCTGTCCCAATTACATTTTTGCCAACTACATTTGGCAATGCGCAAATCGCTGCCAGCAATCAACCCTCGCCGCAAGCGAATTGGGCCAGGCTCGGCTTCGACCAGGGGAGGTTAATGGAGGCGTTTATGCAGCCTGAACGTGGCCCAACGTCCCTACATGAAATGCCGAGCTGCTGCGGAAGCGAGGTTGGATACTGCACAAGCAGTTGCGCCAGATACTCACGAGGAAACACGTCCACTCGTTATTGGACAGCGCGCCCGACCAGAGCCTGTCCCAGAGCGCATCGATAGCGGAGCGAAGATTCGAATCGTCAGCACCTTACAAGACCTTGAGTTTTGCGGTCGTGCAGGCACTGCGTAAGCGCTTGTCCAGAGTTGCCAAGGGAAGGTTCCGGCGCTGAGCGAGATCGAGGTATGCGGCGTCATAGGTGGTGAGGCCGAGTTCAGCGGCCAGTAAGAGAACGCCCGCAAGCGCATGGTCGGTTGCCTCGATATCCACCTCGATCGGCAAGTGCGCCAATCGCTCGATCATGGTCTCGAACTCCTCCTGCCGTATGCGTCCCCGGCGAAGGGCAACGAGCAGGACATTGCCGATTTCGAGCGGCCAGATCGGCGGCACCACGGCGCCTTCGGCGATCAGACGCTCGAGGAGCCCATCCACATAGGGGTTACCTTCGTCCGGGAGCACCCACGCCAGTGCGACCGAAGAGTCGATCACGAACGACATCAGTAGCGGTGTCCGTCGTGCGCAAGGTCGCGAACGGTTTCCCCTTCCCGCAGCAAGTCGGTCATGCGCACACCACGGCGGGCAAGCTCATCGCGAAGCGAGCGCAAGTCTTTGATTGCACGCCGCACGTCGCTCTCGCTGCGCTGGCCGACAGGCGCGAGCTCCGCCACGGCGCGACCGTGCCTGGTGATGATGAAGCGCTCGCCTTTCTCCACCTGTTCCAACAGCTTGGGCAGATGAGTCTTTGCCTCGTAAGCTCCGATTTCACGCATGACGGCCCC
>JBKJPI010000124.1:0-6534 GCA_046595235.1 Burkholderiales bacterium
CACAAAGGACGCAGAGGAAAACAAAACCGCACAATATAAAGAGTTCTACCTTTGCGTCCTTTGCGTCCTCTGCGTGAAAATAAAAAAGCCGGCGTCAGCCGGCCGTATTAATCCCGACAGCAACGTCAGGCGGGCAGTTCGGGATTGAGGCTGTAAACCCCCGTCAGCTTCGCTTCCTCGAGCACGTGCCCCTTCATTGCGTTCAGCACCTCGGCGCCGCGAAACATGCCGCTGACCCCGAGCTGCTCGATATCGAGTGCATACAACGTGAAGATATAGTGGTGTGGAATTGAATCATTCCACGGCGGGCACGGGCCGTCGTACCCGTAGTAATCGCCTTTCATTTCCTCGGTCGAGGCGAACCACGCGGTGTAGTCGTTGATGCCCTGACGCGTGCCGCGCGGACCCTGCGGGCCGCTCTTGCCACGTGCGGTGACCCCGTCGGAGAACTCACCCGCGTTTATCGGGCCCGAATGAGGGTCGAGATCCACGAGCAGCCAGTGGAAGAAATCGATCCGCAGCAGCGATTCCGGAATCGTGCGTCCTTCCTGATTTACATCATCCGGCTGCGAAGGCACGTCGGGATCGTGACAGATGAGCGTGAGTGATTTGGTGCCCATCGGCAGATCGCTCCACTCCAGATGCGGGTTTCGATTGGGACCGAGAGCGACATGCGTCCTGGCGTCAGGGATGCAGAACGCATAATCGGAAGGTATGGGCGCGTCGTCCGCAAAGCTCGAGCTTGAAAGCTTCATCTGATCTCCCTCAATCGATGAGCGAATTATAGGGCGCTACGTTGCCTGCTGACCTAGCAGTGGAGTGCCTTTGAGTGACTAAGGCTCTCACTTCAGCCTTTTCCAGCACGCCGGCCGGACGCTGTGATCTCGATGCGGCCCAGCTTGTGCTCGATTGCGCGCTCCAGTTTTTCCACGGCGCCGTCGATCGCGATCTCGAGCACGTCCGCCTCGTGTTTCACATCTACCGGGCCGATGCCCGCCAGCCGTGCTTCCATGAGGCAGCGCTTGTCATTGTTACCCCCTTTGACGCTATTGAGGTCGTTCAGGCGCACTTCGATGCGTGTGATGCGATCGCTGTAACGCTCGAGCGAGCCTCGCACCAGCGCCTGGATGCGGGCGGCGACCTGCGGAGCGGCCGAAACATGGTGATCGCTGTTGATCTGGATTTGCATAGATCCTCTTGTTGGCTTGTGTTCACGTTTCGCGGCTCTTCAGCAACCCTCGCGCCGGGGCCGCACGCACACCTGCACCGGATCGGTCCGAAAGGCGGGTATGCGGGTTGCACTCCGACGGCGCGGCGGCTTTTGCCGTCCATTTGTCCCAGGGGTAAAGCAATTCTAGTGCGTGCTTGCGGCAGTGACGGGCATCAGCCCGTCCAGCGCCGCGGTGCGCTCCGGCTTATTCATTCGCGCCAGCCGTTTCGCCGCGGCGTAGAACCGCTCGAGATCCCCCCCTTCACGCACGAGGAGGGCCTCGAACGCCGGGACACGTTTGGTGTAAATACCCACCGACGCGAGCAATGCGTTGTTTGGCGGCTGCGCGAACCAGCGATCGTAGCCGGCAAATCCGCCCCACCCGGCCTTGAGCGTCCGGTAATCGTCGTGCATTGATGCAAAAAGTGCGGCCTTCCGGACCCGCATTGCGGGAGGATCCGCACCTTGTGCGTACAGGTCCTCGAGCTTCAGGCGGTAGGTTTCGATGAGGCGCACGAATCCGTTACGACGCTCGGTCACCTCGTCGTACACCTTGCGGTCCTTTTCGCTGCCGTAGCGGTCGAGCCATCTCCGCGAGCCTTCCTGCTCCACGGCAACCGCGAAAGATTCGTTGAACACACTGTCGTCGCGAACATAGACGACCTGATGGGCAAGTTCATGGAACATCAGCCGTGCCAGGTGCGGCGTCGGGTAGTGGATGAACGTATTCAGCACCGGGTCCGGAAAGTAACCAAGTAGTGAATATGCGGGAACGCCGCCGACGAATACGTCAAATCCTTCAGATGACACGCCCGCCGCGAATTCATCCGCCGCCGATTTCTCGAAGTAACCGCGGTAATTCACGCACCCGGCAAAAAGGAAACACCATTGGCGCGGCTGCATCGAGAATTCGGGCGCGGCAAATACATTCCACACGGCGAACGGGCGCTCGAGGTTGGCATACGAGCGATAGCTTCCGTTGCGCGGCAATGCGAGTGCGACGCTCGCGAATTCCCGGATTTCAAGCACCGAACGAAGCTTCTCGCGCAGGATCGACGAGGTCGCAGGCGCTGCGATGACACGCTCGATGTCATGCTGCCTGCTCCAGATGTCGAGCTGTCCGCGCACCGATTGGAGGTAATACGGAAGGTTCGCGCACCCGGCGATCGCCACAGCGAGGAGGAGTGCTGCAAATAATACGGAACGGCGGCGACCCATTCGGCTAGTTTACTTAGGCATCCCTTTCCAGGGCACGGTCGAATTTCCCTTCGCCGAGGAATGCGCAAACCTGGTGCACCACCGCGGGCGAGACGAGCATCACGGAGTGACTGACCGACATGACGACGTGGTCACGAAGACCGACCGCACGCGTTTCTTCGACACTCACCACCCCGTCATTGGGCTTCGGCAGCGTATGCGCGAAAAAACGGCCCAGTCCGACGCGGCCGGTGCCGGCAATAACCCCCACCTCGAGCGCGTCAAAGCTGCAACGGCGCGGAGCAGCGAGCCACTGCCCGATCGAACGGCCGATGATCGCGCGGCCACCCGGAATACGCTGCACCCGGCGTGCTGAATAACAGTCCTTCAACGGCGGGCCCAGCAGGACGAGGCGACCCAACCGCGAACGCGGCATTAACGGTGCGGCCCTCACGGCGACGAGGGCACCCATACTGTGAGCGACGAGGTGGACCTTCGCCCCCGGCAGCGCGTCGCAGAAGTGTGCAAGGCGTGCCGCATTTTGATCGAGATCGAAGCGGAGGGCGGGGTAGGAGTATGTCGTTACGCGATAACCGCAGCGCGCGATCCGCTGCTTCATGAGCAGCATCGCAACGCCGTGCATCCACAGGCCATGCACAAGAACCACGGTCTCCGCCATAACCCGCGCGTTCAGCCCACAGTTGCGTCGGAGAAGCGGGTGACTTCGTCGCCTGCAAGATGCTGCACATCGCAAACCGCGACCGCCATCCAGCCTTCGGGGCCATACCTGAAGGTGTTGACACTGCAGTTGAGGAGCGGGAAGCCGCGCGGCACGTCGAACGCCATCCTGCACGTCGTCCGATAGAGCGCATCGAGGACAAGGCCGTGGCTTACGACGACGATCGTCTGCTCCGCGTGGCGCTGCGCGATGCGTTCGAGGGCGGTTACGACGCGGCTGCGAAAATCATTCTGGCTTTCGCCGCCAGGCATCGAATAATGCAGGTCGCGCTTCGCGAAAAGCTCGTGCTCGTCCGGGTGGCGAAGCTTCATCTCGCTGTTCGTCAGCCCCTCGAAAATGCCGAAGTGACGCTCGCGAAGTCCTGCATCGGAGACGATCTCGTGACCCGACGCATCCGCAATGCAGCGTGCGGTCTGGTGCGCGCGCCCGAGATCGCTCGAGTACAGCGCCGTGAATTTCACGTCTTTCAGGCGTCGTGCGAGTTGCCGCGCCTGCTGGAGACCGGTCGGCGTGAGCGGGCTGTCGTGCTGCCCCTGCATGCGGCCCTGCTGATTCCAGACGGTTTCGCCGTGGCGGATGAGTAAAAGCTCGGTCAAGCTTCATTCCTCGTTTCCGCACACACGCGCACAGGATTCTTCACGGTCATTGCTTGCTCCCGTCGGTGAGAATGGCGAGCGACGCCACGAGCGCGCGCTCGTAGCGCGCCTTCTCCACGCGGATTGATTCTTCGTTCCAGTCGTAGAAACCTTTCTTCGCTTTCATTCCAATGTGGCCCGCTTTCACCTTGTCGCTCATGTACGGACTTGGCATCGTCGCATTACAGAGATCCGGGTAGATCGTTTCCGCCCCCGCGCAATGCACGTCGACCCCGGCATGATCGCGTTGAAGGAGCGGGCCGGCTGCGAGATAGCGAAAGCCGAAGCCGTAGCGCACGATGTTGTCGATGTCTTCGGGCGTCGCGATACCGCGCTCGACCAGATTGATCGCTTCACGTGACAGGGCGGCCTGCAGCCGCGCACCGAGAAAACCGGGGATGTCGAGACCGACCATGACCGGCACCTTGCCGACGCTTTTGAGGATGCCCGCCACCCGCTCAGCGACGACTTTCCGCGTCTCTTTCGATGAAACGACTTCGACCGCCGGGACGAGGTGGGCAGGCATGAAATAGTGCGTGCCGAGCATTCGATCGCGCGTCGGGAGCCGCTCACCGATGCGACTGATCGGGATTGCAGTGGAGTTGCTGCACAACGGCGTTCCGGGCCGGGAGAGCTTCACCATCTCCTCGAAAATCTCCTGCTTGAGCTCGAGCCGCTCTGAAACCGCTTCGATCGCGAGCGTGACGTCTTCCCACGGCAGCGACGAGATGGTGTCGTGTACGGGAAATTTAGAATCCGCGTACAACGTCCCGAGCTTCCCCATGCTCGCGCGCAGCCGCTCGACGAGGGACTCGCGCATCGCGTCGTGTGGATTGACGATGTGGGCAGTCCAGCCGTGTGCTGCGAAGGTGGCGGCAATGTCGGCGCCCATGGTGCCGCCGCCGATCAAAGCGACTGTGCGCGCAGTCATACCCGGGAAGGCCCTGTTATGGAGAGCGGTATACTTTCGCGCGATAACAAGATGTCCATACCTCCCCTCGAAGTACTTCTGTTTGCGCCGCTGATCGTCATCACGGCGTACGTGATTTTCGGCATCGCCGGATTCGGCTCGACGATTATCGCAGTCCCGCTGCTCGCCCACTTCATGCCGCTCAAATTCGTGATCCCGCTGATCGTGCTGCTCGACTGCGTCGGCGCGATCGGCATGGGCCTGCGGTTACGTGCGGATGTATACAAGCGCGAGCTCCTGCCACTGCTTCCGTTTCTCATGATCGGCATGCTCGCGGGCGCGTACCTGCTGCTGAAGCTGCCTGGCGGAATACTGCTCGCAGGGCTCGGCGTGTTTATCCTCGCGTATGGCGTGCTCTACGCGACGGGAAAGCAGGACCGGTTGAGGCTGGGCCGCTGGGCTGTAGTGCCTGTCGGGCTCTTTGCGGGCACGACCTCGTCGATGTTCGGCGTGGGTGGACCCATTTATGTGATGTATCTGACGGCGCGAGGTGCGACGCCCGAGCAAATCCGCGCAACGATTCCTGTGGTATTCATTTTTACGACCATCGCACGCATCGTGATTTTCGCTGCCGCCGGGTTCTTCACCGCAGGGATTCTTTACGCGGCTCTTGCACTGCTGCCGATCATGATTCTCGGGATGTGGACCGGCCATCATCTGCACCTCAACATGTCGAGCCAGAAGCTCATGCGCATTGTCGGCGGGCTGCTGGTGCTGAGCGGCGGTTCGCTGCTGGTGCGGGCACTTACGATGACATGACAAACGCCGATCTCAATCCGCTTTCGCTCCCGTCGCTTTGACGATCGGCGCCCACTTGTCCTTTTCAGCCCGGACGAAATCGGCGTATTGCTGAGGCGTCATTGCGACGAAGCGCAGGCCCTCTTTCGGCAAACGCGCCTGCACCTCGGGCAACTGCATGATGCGGACCACTTCGGTATTGAGCCGGGTCACGATCGGGGCAGGCGTGCCGGCAGGCGCGAAGAGTCCTGTCCAGTTATTCACTTCGAAGCCGGCCAGCCCCGACTCGGCAATCGTCGGCAGGCCCGGGAGCGCAGCCGAGCGCCTGGCCCCGAGCACGGCGATGCCGCGCAACCTTCCCGCCTGCACCTGCGGCAATACCGTGGGCAGCGTCGCGAACAGCATCGAGGTCTGACCCGTCATGAGATCGGTGATCGCGGGCACGTTCCCTTTATAAGGCACGTGTGTCACGTCGAGCTTCGCCATCGTCTTGAAAACTTCCCCGGCGAGGTGTCCCGTGGTGCCGGCGCCCGCGGAGGCGTATGTGAGCTCGCCGGGCTTCATGCGGGCGAGTGCAATGAGCTCCTTCGTCGTTTTCACGGGAAGCGACGGATGCACGACGAGCAGCCCTTCGGCCTCGACGACGAAGGCGACTGCCGTAAAGTCGCGCACCGGGTCGTAAGGAAGTTTCGTGAAGAGCGTCGCGTTGATCGCGTGCGTGCCTATCGTGCCGTTGACGAGGGTGTAGCCGTCGGGCGCGGCCTTGGCGACGATGTCGGCGCCGATATTGCCCCCCGCGCCCGGGCGGTTATCGACGATCACCTGCTGGCCCCACGATTCCTGCATCCGCGTGCCGATGATGCGCGCGAAGACATCGGAGAATCCGCCCGGAGGAAAGGGAACGACGATGCGGATCGGTTTCGTCGGATATTGCTGCGCATGAGCCGCAGTAGCGAAAGCGATGAGGCACGATACCCCGGCTGCAAACGATGACAGCGCCGCCGCTGCAGCCGTTCTTTTTCTCATCAGAGGTCCATCTCAGGCA
>JBKJPI010000688.1:0-5598 GCA_046595235.1 Burkholderiales bacterium
ATTTCATCGAGTGCGGTGCGATCAAGTACCTGCAGTTCGATTCGACGCGTGCGGCCGGTTTCACCGAAGGGCTGCGTGTGGCGCAGCTTGCAGAACAGTACGGTGTCTTCGTCGTGCCGCATCATTCGCCTGAAATTCACGGACACCTCGTCGCTGCAATGCCGGAAGTGGGTTACTGCGTCGAATCGCATGGCTCCGACACGCGCGATCCGCTGCGGCACCAGCTCTACGTCGGCGGCATGAGCATGCGCGATGGCTACCTGCACCTGGGTAACAAGCCCGGCTTCGGTCTCGAGATCGACTGGAAAGCCGTAGAACACTATAGCGTCCGAAAGTAAAAATCTATTCGGCCGGAACTGCAACTTAGAACTTCGGGCTTGGGGCGGCCCGGCGCCAAACGATACGTCCGAAAGTGAAAATCTACTTTCGGCCGGAACGGCAAGTCAGAACTCAAGGCTTGGGGCGGCCCGGCGCCTTGATTGCTGCAAGAGCACGACAAACCGACCGAGGTTAGCCAGTCGGTTCTTCGTAGCAGTGTCAAGCTCGAATCGGCGGGCTTTGCCTGCGATTCAGTTCAAATTTAATTCGACGCAAAGTGAGGTGCACTTTGCGGCGGGAAGGGTAGTTCCGGCGCAAAGTAGGGTTCCACTTTGCGACGTTACGGTTCATCGACGCAAAGTAGGGGTGCACTTTGCGGCGAATTTATTAGGAG
The DNA here is from genome assembly GCA_046595235.1 of Burkholderiales bacterium. Taxonomy (GTDB): domain Bacteria; phylum Pseudomonadota; class Gammaproteobacteria; order Burkholderiales; family SG8-41; genus JAQGMV01. Next base: position 713 of record JBKJPI010000688.1, read on the forward strand.
ATGCACATGAAGGTCTGGTTGTCCGTACTCACCGCCGTTCTCGCGGCCCACGCAGCACACACTTCAGCGCAGAACTATCCGACGCGTCCGGTGCGCATCGTCGTGCCGTTTTCTCCCGGCGGCGGCAACGACATCGTCGCGCGCTTCGCCGCGCAGCGCATGACTGAAGCGTTCGGGCAAACTGCTGTCGTGGACAATCGTCCGGGTGCGGGAAGCACGGTCGGCACCGACGTCGTCGCAAAAGCCGCGCCGGATGGTTACACGCTCCTGGTCACGCACAATGCAATTGCAATCAACGAAACGCTGTACCCGAAGCTCCCGTATGACGCGGAGCGGGACTTCGCCCAGGTCATACTGGTCGGATCGACGACGAACACGCTCGTCGTAAACGCCAAAGTTGCGGCGAAATCAACAAAGGAGCTGATCGCGCTTGCGAAGTCCAAGCCCGGCGCGCTCAATTACTCGAGCACCGGAGCTGGAGGAACCTCGCACCTTGCGATGGAATACTTCAAGCTCTCGACTGGAACTAATCTCGTGCACATTCCTTACAAAGGCACGGGCCCCGCGCTCACGGATCTCGTCGGCGGCCAGGTGCAGGTGATGATTTCAGCGCTGCCCGGTACGATCCCGTTCATTCAGGGAAAACGCCTCGTGCCGCTCGCCACCACCGGTGCGAAGCGTTCCGCTTTCCTGCCTGACCTTCCGACGCTCGCGGAATCGGGCGTTCCGGGCTTCGAATTCGACACCTGGTACGGCCTGCACGCACCGGCGAAGGTGCCGAAGGACATCCTTGCCAGGCTGAATGCGACACTCGCCAAAGCATTGAGCACGGCGCCGGTGAAGGAGCAGCTGTTCAAGGCCGGCCTCGAAGCCGAGGGCGGCACGCCTGAAGCGTTCCGGAAATTCATGGTTTCTGAAATTCAGAAGATGGCAAAAATCATCAAGGCCTCAGGTGCGAAAACCGAAGTGTGACCTCATGAAACTGCCACAGCACAACCGCTACGACTACTCGCCGATCACCGAGCGCAAGGATTACAGCTGGCCCGGCGGCAAGCGCCTTGCGTTCTGCATCACGACGAACATTGAAGCGTTTGCCTTCGGTAAAGGTCGCGGGCACGATAACGCGAAGCACGGAGAGCCTCAGACCCAGCGTAACTACTCGTGGCGTGACTACGGCAACCGCGTCGGCATCTGGCGCCTCTTCGATCTCGCCGACGAGCTTCAGATGCCGCTCGCGCACAATACGAACAGCCTTCTTTACGATTACGCGCCGCAGATCTTCGAGCGGCTGCGCAGGCGCGGCGACGAGATCGTCGGGCACGGGCGCACCAATTCCGAGAATCTCCACGACTTCCGCTGGGAAGACGACGAGGCGAACGCGATCCGCGCCGTTACCGAAACGTTTACGCGCAACGAAGGGAAGAAGCCCAAAGGCTGGATGGGCGCGGGCGCTTACGAAAACGCCACCACACCCGATCTTCTGAAGGAGGCGGGTTACCAATACATCATGGACTGGCCGCACGACGACCAGCCGATCTGGATGCGCACGCGCTCGGGGCCGATTCTGTCGGTGCCATATCCGGTTGAGCTCAACGATTCACCGCAGATCGTTCACCGCCAGCACACCGCACGTGAATTCTGCGACATGCTCGTCGATCAGTTCGAGGAGATGGTGGAACAGAGCACCCGTCACCCGCTCGTGTGCAACGTTTCGATCCACCCCTACGTTTTCGGCTATCCGTTTCGGCTTCGGCCGCTGCGACAAGCGCTTCAGCACTGCTTCGCGAGCAAGTTCATGGATCGCGTATGGAAGTGCACGCCCGGAGACGTGTCAGATCACTGCCGCACGCTTGAGACCGGGATTGTGCCGGGCTCGTAACCGGGCGCACAGGTGCTGTTCATTGCGGCTTTCGAATGAGGGTTTACCTTGCGGACCGTTCGAACGCCGTGCGCGCAAGGTCGTATAAAGGACATGAGGACAACTGAAATCCTCCTGACGGTGCCGATCTATGCGCCGGTGCTCGCAGAGCTCGAGCGCGAGTTCAGCGTCCACAAGCTATGGACCGCAAATGACGCATCGAAGTTCGTGCAGGCTGTGGGCGTGAACGTGCGCGCCGTGGTCACGACGGGCCTGCTCGGCTGCAGACGCGAAATGATCGACAAGCTGCCGGCGCTCGAGCTCATCGCGTGCTTTGGAACGCCTCACGGCACCGTCGATCACGAAGCCGCAGCGGTGCGGCAAATCGTCGTCACCAATACACCCGACCGGATCTCGGCCACGGTCGCGGAGCTTGCAGCGGGAATGGTGGTCGCTCTGATGCGGCGTATCTGTGAGAACGATCGCTTCGTGCGCGCCGGGCGCTGGCCGCAACGCGCGCCCGACGCCGGCAATACGCTGGTGGGGAAAACCTGCGGAATCGTGGGCCTTGGCAGAATAGGGCGCGAGACTGCAACGCGGCTCGAAGCCTTCGGAATGAGGATCGCGTATCAGGGACCGCGGCGTAAACCCGACGTGAGCTACGCCTTTTGCGCTGACGTTAAAAGCCTCGCCCGCGATGCGGACTGTCTCATAGTGACGTGCCCGTCAACGCCCGAGACGCGCAACCTGATCGACGCCGACGTGCTTTCCGCGCTGGGTCCGAACGGTTTCCTGGTCAACGTCGCGCGTGCGGCGGTCGTCGAAGAGAGCGCGTTGATCGACGCCCTGGAGAAAAGACAGATTGCCGGCGCGGCACTCGATGTTTTCTGGGACGAGCCTCGCGTGCCTGCAGCGCTCGCCGAAATGGAGAATGTGATGCTGCTTCCCCATATCGGCTCGACGACTGAAGAAGTTCGAGTGGAGCGCGGCCGCAAGCTCATGGCGAATCTGCGCGCGCATTTTTCCGGTGAGCCTGTGCCTCATCGTTGTGAGAGCTAGAACAAGCCCACCCAGTTGTTCGTTGTCTGTTCGCACTTCAGGCGCCGGGCCGCCCCAAGCCTGAAGTGCTGACTTGCCGTTCCGGCCGAAAGTAGATTTTTACTTTCGGCCGTTGGACGTTGGCTAATTCATTGCGAAGCAATAGAACTGGCCTGCTCCGCCTGATGCCTTCAGGTTGTCCTGACTGCATCCGCGCGAAGGATGCGACGAGTTCCAGGAGCGCGAAGGCTCGTCGGGTTTGAGGCCCTGACGGTCGTGGTGTCCGACGATTGCCGCACCTACACCGCTCTTCGTCCAGTTTCCGCACGTCATGTCGTTCGCTCCCGCGACGGCGCGCCCGTCGGGCGAGGAGCCGGTGAGGATGTCGTGCTGGTTTACGGGGTCGCCGCGGCCTGGATTGACGCCGCCTCTTTCGGTGAGCGCTGTTTCCTTCGTGAGATTGTTGTCGTTGCTGTGCAAATGGTCGACGCTGCGGGCAATCGCGACGCCTTTGGCGTTCTGCCACGGCCCGCGTCCGATACGATCACGCGCGTTGACGGCCTCCGCACCGCCGACAGCGCTGTTGCTCAAGTACGCGCGCCACGTGCGGCCGCCTGCACCGGCTGCCTGCGCCAGAGACTGGCAATGCCGGTCCGCGCCCGCAAGTCCCCCAAGGTCGGCTCCATTACCGGTGCCGCTGCTGGTGACGAAAAATGTCATCGGGTTTCTCGCGGCGCCGTCCTCGGCGCCAGGGCCGGCGCAGCTTGCGAGCAGGAGCGCTGCGGGAATCAGCATGGCGGAACGGGCCTTGGTCTTCATACGAGGATCCTCTGTTGTTGGCGGGCGCATGAGATTACCCCATGCCGACAGCCCATGAAAGCGGCGCTTGGGAGCGGCCGCTTCTGCGATACTGCGCGCTGCAGGTCGAGGAATAAGGAGCCTGCAGAAGGTGTGTGATGAGTTGGATCAACTTCCGTGGGTGAAGCGCCCGCGGGGCGTGCGGAGCTACCCGCGCCGCGAGAGTCACTTATCATAGCGCCAGTCCGCGAGACGCACGACATACTCAATCTGGAGAGACAAACCATGCTTTGGACCATTGCCTGCACCGACAAACCCGACACGGCCGCCATTCGCGACGAGCATCTGCTGCCTCACCGCGAATTTCTCCAGAGCCAGAAAAAAATTCTTGTGCTTGCAGGCGCAACTCAGAACGACGAAGGCACCGAGGCGATCGGCAGCATGTTCGTCGTCAATGTCGGCAGCCGCGCCGAAGCCAAAGCATTTTCCGATGGCGACCCGTTCACGCAGAACGGCGTCTTCTCGAGCATCACGATCACGCGCATGCGCAAAGGGCAGTGGAATCCTGAGGCTGCTGAAAACGCGTAAAGGTAACGTCCGAAAGTGAAAACCTATTTTCGGCCGGGACAGCAAGTCAACACTTCAGGCTTGGGGCGGCCCGGCGCCAAACGATACGTCCGAAAGTGAAAATCTACTTTCAGCCGGAACAGCAAGTTAGCACCAAAGGCTTCGGGCGGCCGGGCGCCTTCGGTGCTGTATAAGCAACGCAAACGGAGTGGTCTGCGGGCGCGTGGTGTTTCGTAGCATTTTCAAGCTCGAATCGGCTGGCTTTGCCAGCGATTCAGTTCAGATTAGAAGTTCCGACGCAAAGTAGGTTTGCACTTTGCGGCGTGGGCTTCCGACGCAAAGTAGGGTTCCACTTTGCGACGTCACGTTCACTTTGCGACGTTAGCTACCCAGAGCTCGTAGTAGTGCGGCCTCATTGCGGGCTTCGCGTACAGGCCGCCGCCGAGGTTCACGAAATGCTTTGCCAGGCGCGTTGCATACCAGCGCGCTTCCCTCGCGTACACGTTGAAATCGGTCCCGTCTTCGGCACAGATCTCCTTCGCGTCCGCAGCGGTGAGCACTTCGAGATACACGAAACGCGAGGTTAAACGCGCAAGGTTCTCGATTACCTGATCGCAGCCTGCGT
>JBKJPI010000041.1:0-11762 GCA_046595235.1 Burkholderiales bacterium
ATCGGTGAACTACGATCGCAGCGGTTTCCAGGAAGACATCAACGTCGTCTTTCCCATCGACCGGCTGCGCGAGCTCGAGGCGGACGGGACGATCGGATCGGTCTCCGGATTTCATTATTCATTCATGGGTGCGGCACCCGCACACACTCTGGAAACGAAGGCGCGAGAGCTTGCGCGGTTGATGAAGCAGGACGGGGTCGACGCCGTCCTTCTCACACCGGTCTGACCGAACTGCACGTGCGCCGTGGGCGCACTGGGCCATTTCATCGAGCGCGAAGGCGTGCCGACCGCGCAGATCAGTCTCATCCGCGAGCAGACGGCGGCGATCAGGCCGCCGCGCGCCTTGTGGGTGCCGTTCATGCTGGGCCGTCCGTTCGGCGCGCCCAATGCGCCTGAGTTCCAGCAGAAGGTGGTGCGTGCCTTGCTCGCGTTGTTCGAACGTCCCGCAGGGCCCGTACTCGAGGATTTTCCAGAGGACGCGCCCGCGGGCGCGGCCGGCGAGACGACGTTCGCGTGTCCGGTCAGCTTTGCCCCGGCGGATACCGATCGCGACGACCCGGTTGCAGACATGCGTCGCGAGATCGCGCAGCTTGCGCCGTGGTATGAGCTCGCATTGAAGCGCCGGGGCCGCACCACCGTCGGCGTTTCAGGATTGACGATAGATCAGGCCACAAGCTTCGCGGCAAGCTTCATAGGCGACGCTCCGGCAGTTTCGTATGACGCGGGGCTTTCGGCCGGGGTTGCTCTGAAGCGCGCTTGCGATGATCTGAAGGCCTATCACTATGAGGCGGTGGGCGCGCAGCCGGGCAACCTGTCGGCCAAAGACATCGACCGGTGGTTCTGGTTCGAAACCACGACCGCCAGGGTCTTCCTGGCCATTCAGCAGGCATGCCTTCGTAGTGACGACAAGTCTCTGCAGCCGCTCGGGAAGATTTCTCTGGTGCCCAGAGCCATCGGCCACGCACTGGCGGAACACGCCGGATCGCCGGCATAACGCTCAAAGGTCGGACGATCGAACCCGCCGCCCACCCCAAGGAGACGCACGTGATCAAATTTTATTACCACCCTTCACCCAATCCTGCGAAGGTGGCGTTGTTCCTGGAGGAATCAGGACTCCCGTACGAGCTCTTACCCGTCGATACGCGCAAGGGCGAGCAGTTCGCACCGTCGTTCGTGGCGATCAACCCCAATGCCAAGACCCCGGCGATCGTGGACGGCGACGTGACCGTGTTCGACAGCAATGCAATTCTGCTTTACCTCGCCGAGAAGACCGGTCGCTTTTTGCCGGAGAACACACCCGTTCTTCGCGGCGAGATGCTGTCATGGCTGATGTTCGTCGCAACGGGCATCGGTCCTTACTCGGGACAGGCGGTGCATTTCAGAAATTTTGCACCCGAGAAGCTTGCATACACCATCAACCGGTATACGCGCGAAGCCGAGCGGCACTACGGAATTCTGGATGCGCGACTCGGCGCCCGACGGTTCATGGTGGGGGACACGTACACCATCGTCGACATGGCGGTATGGGGGTGGGCAACGCGCGTGGTGCCGTTCGTGCTGGGCGAAGACGCGTGGCCGCGTATGCCCAATCTAAAGCGGCACCTGGACGAGATCAGTGCCCGGCCTGCCGCGGCGCGTGCGAACGCGCTGAAAGAGAAACACGCCTTCAAGACCGAGATGGACGACGACGCGCGCCATCACCTGTTCCCGCAGAATCGACCGCCACAAGAGGCGGCCTGATCGAGAGAGGCAGTTACGATCAACGGCGGGGTGGCAGAGTGTTATGCCGTGGCCTGCAAAGCCACGCACGGTGGTTCAATTCCATCCCCCGCCTCCCGCTTGGGATTTTCAAGTCCTGGTTACACGTTGCAGTGATTTACGGGAGCGCTTATGAAACCCAACGATGAAAACGGCCGGCTGCCGGGCCTTGGGAGCGGCCCACGAGCGATCTAGGGCTTCACGAACCGGAGCGTCATCCGGTCGCTTTCGCCGATGGCCAGCGCCTTCTCGCGATAGTCGGTGTCGCCGCGCATCGTTGGCGGCAGCGACCACACGCCGCGCGGATGGTCTTTCGTGTCTTTCGGGTTGGCATTGATCTCGGACTTCTCGACGAGCTTGAATCCCGCGCGTTGCGCGAGCCCGATGACGTAGCTTTCGGTCATGTAGCCGGTGCGTCTCATATCCCGGACACTCGTGCCTTCCTTTGCGCGGTGCTCGACCACGCCGAGCACGCCGCCGGCCTTCAGCGCGTCGAAGAAGGCTTTGAACATGGCGTCGTCGTTTCCCGCTTCGGTCCAGTTGTGCACGTTGCGAAACGTCAGCACAAGGTCGGCCGAGCCTTTGGGCGCGATATCGACGTGTTTGGGCGCATCGATCCCGGTCACCACCACCTTGTCGTAGACCGCGGGATTCTTCGCGAGCTTGTCGAGATAGGCAGCGCGCCCTTTGCGGTAATACGAATGGGTGGAGTCGTCGACGTGGTAGTGCGCGGCGTAATACCGGCCCTTGTCGCGGAGTACCGGTGCCAGGACTTCGGTGTACCAGCCGCCACCCGGCGTGATCTCGACCACGTGCTTGTGCGGCTCGAGTCCGAAAAAGAGCAGCGTCTCGCGTGGATGGCGCCACACATCGCGGGCGCGGTTCGCCTCCGATCGGTGCGAGCCGGCGAGCGCTTTCGAGATCGCATCTTCCGCGCCACTTGCCGCCACGGCAGCGTTGCACCACAGCAGCAGCAGCGCCGTGAGAAAGATCGACGAGGGATAGGAGGAAGGTTTCATGAGCTGGTCAGTCCATAGGGGTCGAGGCGGCGTGCGGTCTGGTAGAAGGGGACGTCCGCCTCGTCGAACCCGAGCATGCCGCGGATCTCGCGATATCGGCGAAAGAGGTCGTCCTCAGTGGGGGCGGAGAGATTGAGCAGCGCATAACGATAGCTGCCGAGCCATTTCATCTCACGCGCGAGGCTTGCACCGCGCTTCAGGTAAAGCATCACGTCGGCGTCAGGATATTTCGCCCGCACGTGTCTCAGGCGCTCCGGCGTGGGCTCGGTCTTGAGCGGCATGCCGTCGAACTTGCGGAACACGAAGCTCGCCGCATGTGTGCAGCCCGTCGGTTCGCGCTCGAAGCTCGGCTCCTGCCCGGTGCACAGCTCGAGCAGCATTCGATGCGGCTTGTAGCCTTCCACGCGGCGATACAACCCCGCAAGTTGCGAGGCGAGCCGGGGATTGATCTCGATGATCTTGATCTCACCGGTGTTGGGTCGCCAGTAGACTTCGAGATTGAAGAAGCCATGGGTGTAACCCATGCCTTTGAGCACGCGCGTGGCGAGCTCGCACATGCGCTCGCGGGTGTCACCGGGCACCTGTGAAGGGCATTCGAAGCGCAGAAAGGCATCAGTTCCGGGAAACAGCAGCGCGTCCGAGAATCCGATGAAGCGGATCTCTCCGTTGCGCACGAACCCGTCGACATTCACCTGCATTCCCGACAACGTCTCCTCGGCGATGAGATGGTGCGCATCCAGCGTGTGATCGGTGTAATGCGGCATGAGGTCGTTGAAAGGCTTCACCAGGCGCTTGATGATGAGCGTTTCAAATGCGGAAAATCTTAAATGGCGCCTGAACTGCTCGGCGTTTTCTATTTTGCGTGCAAGCACCGAAAAAGTCGCTCGCACCGGTTTGATGAAAAACGGATACGGGAGCCCCAGGGACTCGGGGTCCTGGCACGCATACGGGAACGCGGCGAAGCGCGGCACGGCTTCCGGTGCGATTCGTTGCTGGGCAAGCCGCGCGTAGTACTTGTGCTGTGCCGTAATGAGAGCGGCTGGCGGAGTGCCCGGAAGGCCCAGGCGCTCGGCGATCACGGCTGCGGCCAGGGCGCCGAAATACTCGTTGTTGCTGAAGACACCGTCGATTTTCTCGCGTCTGAAACGTGAGACGAGCCGGTCGACGAAGCGCCTGATGTCGAACGTGAAGAGCTGTGCGTTACTAGGGAACCGGAAGAGGTCGAAGCCGGCGAACACGAATTCGTAATCGCCGCATGCGCTTCGCGCGAACTCCGGTTTGTCCCATTCCTTGGCAAACAGGACGAGTATCCGTTTCATGCCTCCAGCGTCTCCCGGTTGTGCGAGCTCGACGGCCTTATCCCGCTACGGCTGAAGTCTCCTATTGGATGTGAGGTCCGACCAGCGCCGATGTAGTTCGTTCCGAGCAGCACCGGGGTGATTTCGAGATCGGGGACGTAGCTTTCCAGCAGGCTGTAGGGGCGGTCGAGTCCTTCGAACGTGGTCAGATAAGGGCGCGCATTGGCGAGCCGCCACAGCCGCGCGGGGTAGAGCCACCAGGGCGGGTGCTTTACACCTGCGACGGCGACGCGGGCGCCCGGGCGGGCGCAAGTAAAGATTCGCTCAAGCGCCGCGGGCGAGCGCAGGACGTCGTGTGTGTAATTGAAGAGGATGGCGTCCAGCTCTTCGACGATCGGCGCCTCCTCCATCGCGCCCTGGACCAGTACCACGTTGGTCCAGTGGTTGGAGTCGACCCGACAGCGCGCCTGGGCAAGCATCTCGGGGCTCAGCTCCACGCCGATCACCTTGCCCGTGGGTCCGACGCCGTCGCGCAGCAACGGAAACGAGAGCCCCGTGCCGCACGCCACATCGAGAACGACGTCGCCGGCCTTGAGGCCCAACAACCCGATCGTGCGCTGCCTGAGCGCCATCGTACGAGCGGCGGTCGCGTCATAGCGCGCGGCGTGGCGCCGGTATTGCTCGATCGCCCGCGCGGCGTCGGGCCCGCTCATCGGGGGAACATCCGCGGCGCCCCGGGTCAGCCGCCGACCGAAGGCCGGCCGTGACGCCTCTGGTATTCGGCCTCGAGCTCGGCGTTGGTCCTGTAGTGAGAAACCTTGAAAACGTAGCGTTTCCAGTTCTGCAGCCGGGCGGGCGCGTCGCGCGTTTCTTCGGCCCAGTACTTGTCACCGAGCGCAATGTTCTTTTTCTCGTCGAGCTCCCAGTGTTTTCTGGATCGCTCGCCGCCGAACAGAAACAGTCGCCCGTCCACGATCTTGAACGTGTCCGCGCCGATGTTGGATTTCAGGGCGTAGTGCGCGCCGCTCGCGCAATACCCGGCATATGCCGGCACGTAGCGATCGGGCGCTTTGACGAACAGGTCGCGATGGGATTCGCTGACGAAGCGATAAGTAAGCCCTTCGTGCTGCGTCCGGATCGCCGGATTTCCCCTGACCGCCTTGTTCATCGTGAAATAGGCGACGGGATCGTTGCCGCGGAGCATGAGCCGCGCGTCATCGCCGTCGGATATCGCATTGCGCGTGGCGCAACCGGTCAGCGCAACGAAGGCTATGAGAGCGATGAGGGCGACGAAAAAACGAGGAGTCTTGTAAAGCCGGAGAAGCGACGATGTCATCCAATTGACCTTTCTTGCGTGAAGTCGGACTATTTTGCTCTAAACCGGCGCCCGGCACGCGCCGCGCGCGTCAGTCCCGCGAATGCGCTCACTCACCGTTTTGCGTTATTCAGTGCCCAGTCATACTCCAGATGACGTATTTCGATCTTCTGCGTTCGCACACGTTGTTGATGGTCCGGCTGCTCGGCGAGCTGTGCTGCATAGGTCGCGAAAAACTGCTCGCGTGAGCGTATACCCCGCTGCCCGCTCTCGAAGTCTTCCCGGTACCACTTGAATATGTCCGACACTTCGAGTGCGCCCGTTTCGGCGTTATAGCGGTTGCGTGAGCGATCCGCGAGAAAGCGGCGCGTCTGCTCCTCGAGCTGCGCGTCCACCCGGGCGCCGACGTAGGCTTCCTCGCGCAACATAGGGCATCCGATGGACGCGCAATTCACTGCCATGTGTATACGTGGATCATCGTAGACGCCTTTCGCACGGATCGTGTCGTGCTCGATCATGTCGAGACTGTAATCGCGGCCGAACAGCCTGATGAAGCGTCTCTTGAACGGGTTACCGAATACTTTGCCGAAATCCCACACCGACGTGATGTTGGGGTAGCGCGTCAGCACGAGCTCGACCATATTCGCGTTGTAAGCGTTGATGAGAAACGCGAGCTGGTCTCGCTTGGACCACGACTTGAACTCCTGCTCGCCGACGCTCGCAAGCGATGAAAGGTACCCCTTGAGCGCGGCGCGGGCCTGAGCCATGCCGGCATAGCGCATCTGGGAAGCTTTGCCGCCTTCGATCAGAACCACGTGCTTCGCGAGCAGGGCGGTCCACGCCGGGTGCTGAAGATCGAACGACTGGGCCTGGGCCTGGATCGGGCACAGCGTGAGGCAGAAAAGAAAGGCAAGCTGGAACTTGTGCATCATTTGATTTCTCCGGAGTCCGTGGCCGCGGGGCGAGGCGCGCGAGGATTGCGTCGCCTCGGGGGTACCTTACTGCTTCTTGATACCGACCGCCTCCATGAACTCCGATCGCGATGAATGTGCTCCGCGTGGGATTTGTCCAGAGGTTCCTTGTCTGAGTCCGTTTTGGACGTGTGTCTTGCTCATGCTCGCGAGCCGATCGCAGCAAGCAGCTTTTTCACGAAGCCATCGATTGCCGGGCGGTCGATCCAGCGCAGCACGGCAACCACATCGTTCTCCGGATCGACGTAAATGAAGTTGGTGCCGTTCCCCTGATGGCCGAACGCCGTTTCAGGTGCGCTCGGCATGAATTTTCGCCCCTTGTTCACGTACCAGTTCATGAAGCCGTAGGTCGGCTCCGCGGGTGTTGGGGTCAACGCCCAGTCGATCCACTGCTCCGACAGAAGCTGGCGCTCTTTCCAGCGCCCGCGGTGGAGCGTGAGATAGCCGAAGCGCGCAAGGTCGTACGCGTTGATGAAGAGGCCGCCGCCCCAATGCCCGCCGCCGGTGACCGATTGCGCGATGGCGCCATCGAGCACGATCCACGAATTCTCATACCCGAACCACCGCCAGGTATTCGATGCGCCGATGGGGTCCATGATGTTTTCTTTCAACACCTGCGGCAAGGGACGTCGCCAGACGTTCAGCGCCGCGAGCGCGAGCGCATTCGTTCGCACGTCGTTGTACTGGTAAACCGTGCCCGGTTTACGCCGTGCGCGTGTGGTCCACTCGTCATGATTGTCTTCCGGCCGGTCGGCCCAGTCCGGCTTGCCCCAGAGCGTCCCTTCCCAGTCGCTCACCTGCCGCAGCATGTGGTCCCACGTCACGGTGCAGTTGTGCGGCGTTTCGAATGGGAACAGGAGGTCGGAGCCTGCGATGCGATCGGACTTGTTGCCGACCGGGCTCGGGTTGTAAGGCTGGATTGGAGGGACATAAGGCGCGACGGTGTCGTCGATGCTGCGGATAAGGCCCCGGTCAAACGCGAGGCCGACCACCGACGACAGCATGCTCTTCGTGATGCTGTGGGTCATGTCCACCCGCAGCGGCTCGCCCCATTCGGCAACGATGCGCCCCTTGTGAACGACGACGCCGGTCTGGTCACCGCGATTTTTGACAGGACCGATGACGTCGCCGAAAGGCTCGCGCCCGAATGTCTGATAGTGGTTGAGCGCGAGATCGCGCGGGTTAGTCGCTTCGGCAGTAATTGCATGGTCGATCGCGTGCTGAAGGAGGCGCGGGTCGATGCCGGACTCGGCCGGTTTCACGCGCGGCCACTCGGCGCCTGGAAACGGATCGCGCTCTTCATGGCTCGTGGTGGTGTTCGAAGGCATGGCATTTCTCCGTTGTGTCGTCGCGGCACGGCCGGCGTCAACGTCCCGCACGCGCCCTGACGATGCCGGTGTTCTTGCGAGGAATGCTACGCGAAGAGCCTGCTACCCTGCATTATTCAGCGGTGTCGCCGGCGGTACCCACGCTTTCCGAGACGCTGTCGGGCTAAGAACCTCTGAACAAGTCCCGCGCGGGCGCGACGGAGAGCAAGCCGGGGTGCAGTTCTAGGCGCGGGCCCGAAGCAATATCGCGAATATTGCGAGGGGTTGCGACAACGAAATGCGCCCCGCACGCCCGCGCTACGCGCGCGCGGGGCGCTTGCCGCCGATTCCGACGCCGCAACGGCAAGCCGTTGCGCAGTGGCTCCGTCCCTTCGGGTTAGGCCCCAAACGCGGGTCTGCGTCGTCGTGCGGCTTGCTGTTATTCGCGATATCAGCTGCACCCCACGCCGTGCATCCATCGCGTTTTGGTCTTAACGCGCTCCACGCGGGACTTGTTCAGAGGTTCCAAAATCGGTTGCGTTGAACGGCTTGTTTGCACCGGCACGAACCCCTGCGACAATCGTGACCTTCGTCAACAGCCAGGTTCGACGCATCCTCACGCGGGCCGATACAAAAGAGAAACTGGCGTACGCGGGCATGGATGCAGTAGTGACGACGCCGGACGAGTTTGCGTCGGTTATCAAATCGGAGATGGCGAAGTGGGGGAAAGTCATTGGGGAAGCGCGCATCGGCGCGGATTAACGGCAGGTCGGACAGGAGAGGGGATATCATGCAGCGCAAGGACATCAAGGTTACTTCGAGCGGCGGCGGCGAGTTCGATTGCTATGTGGTCACGCCTGACGGCTCAGGCAAGGTTCCGGCGATCGTGCTGGCGTCTGCAGTGCATGGCGTCGACGCCGACATACGCTCGATCGCTGACGAGTTCGCCGCAAAGGGTTACATCGTCGCGGCCCCGGACCTTTTTTCACGTACGATTCCAGGTCCTCTGGGTCGCGACGACACGCGAACGAAAGAACGATCACAGCCGCGCCTGCAGCGTATTCAGGAAGGTGAGGCGGACATGATCGACACGCTCGCCGAAGTTCGGAAGCTCCCGCAGTTCAACGGACGTGCGGCTGCGATGGGCTTCTGCTACGGCGGGCCCTACGCGATCATCGGGCCGAAGCGGCTTGGCTACGAAGCAGGAATCTCGTGTCATGGCACGCAACTGCTCGATTTCATCCAAGAGCTCGAAGGTGTCACGCAGCCGATCTGCATCATCTGGGGCGATCAGGATCACGCGGCACCGCCTCCGGTGCAGGAGGCTTACAAGAAAATACCGGCGCGCATGAAGAACGTCGAGGTGCACCTCTTCCCGGGTGTGCTTCACGGTTACATGATGCGCAGTAACCCGAAGGCGTTCGATCAGAAAACCTACGATTTCACGATGCAGCGAACCCTGGCGATCCTCGAGGGTCTGCGCGGCGAGCAGTTGCGCAAAGCGTCATAGCGCTTATTGGAAAACGCGCCCGACTAACCGCCTAACGCGCGTGAGCCATGTCGCCTGGGTAAAGCCGCCGGCGCGTGTGAAATCGCGGAGCGCCTCTTCCAGCTCGCGTACCACGGTGTCCCATCCGGCGTGCTTCTGGCGAAAAATCCTCATCGTCGGATACCACGGTGAATCGCTGCGCTCGAGCAGCCACCGCCACTCGCTACCGCGGCGGTTCAAAAGCCAGACAGGCTTACCGAGGGCGCCCGCTAAATGGGCGACCGCAGTGTCGACGCTGATGACGAGGTCGAGCTGCTCGATCAGGGCAGCTGTGTCCATGAGGTCGGCGCATTCGTCCATCCAGTCAGTGAGCCGCGCGCCGGCGCTGTCGAGCTGCGATGCTTGCGGCCCCTTCTGCAGTGAAACGAAGCTGACGCCGCGTTTCGAAAGAAGGGCCGAGAAGGTAGAGAGCGGCACGCTGCGACGCGGATCGGCAAAGGTTTGCGTGCCGCCCGCCCACACGAGACCCACTCGCGGGTGCGGCAGCGTCGAGGCTTTGAGGCTCCACTTGCGCTTGAGATCGACGGGTACAACAAGGTACGGCGTTCCACGCGGGACCGTGTCGAATCGCGTTCCGAAGGCGAGCGGCAGGCTCATCATCGGGCAATGGAGGTCGAACCGCCGATGCCAGTCTTCGCCCGCAGTGTCGGAGAAGACTTCTTCGACCATCGGCAGCGCCTGCATCAGTCGCGTCAATGCGGGCTCGCAGCACACCGAGATGTTTGACGCGCCGCGCTCCGCGAGCGGCTGCAGGAAGCGCATCATCATCAGGGAATCGCCGAGCCCCTGCTCGGTCCACAGGAGAAGACGCTTCTCCTTCAGGGATTCGCCGCGCCATTGCGGAATGTCCCCGAGCTTCGCCAGCAGGCGGCGGGTATCTCCGCCGTCGCTCACGTCAGCGCGCTCGAGCCGCGCCTCATACAGCGGCAGCCCCGCTGCGTAGTCGCCCTGCAACAGCTTCAACAGTGCAAGGTTGAGCCGGCCAATCGCCAGCGACGGGTCGGCCGCCGTGGCCTTCGCATAGGACGCTTCCGCGAGCTCCAGCGCGCCGAGAAGCATTTGCGCGTTACCGAGGTTTACGTATGCAGCTGGAAAGTCAGGCTTCAGCTTCAACGCTTCGAGGCAACACTCCTGCGCCCGCTCGGCCGCACCCAGCCTCTGGTAGGCGTCACCGAGATTGCTGAGAAACACGGCGTTCGATGGTGAGAGCTCGTCAGCGCGCTCGATCAACTGGACGGCGCGTGCGGCGTGCCCGCGCTGCAGCTCTATTAACCCCAGCAGATGGAATGCCTCGGCTTCTGCAGGAGACGCGTCGATGATCTGCCGATAGAGCGACTCTGCCTCCGCGAGACGCCCCGAGCGGTGATGCCGCACAGCGAGCTCCAGAGCCTCCCTGGTTGCGCCCGCGGCCTGCACCGGTGTGCTACGCGGCGGCGAGGTCGGTGACGGCTGGCGTCAGGTGCCGTTTGGTCTTCTGATACTGCTTCATGTGCTCTCCCTGCGGTGCAACGAGTGAGTTATTGACGTCGTACCAGTTTATCAGCGCGCACCAGGAATATTTGTCGGATACGCGAGGCGAGCCAGCCTTTTGGCGGACGCCCTTCGGCCGATGGTCATATTCCTGTGCGTCGAGTGAAAGCCTACACTGGATTTCGCTCATGGATCGCCTTGCCGCCTGTCACCGCCGTTTATCACCACCTCGTGGAGGACATCATGCTTCATGCCGTCGTCGCGCGCACGAGCCGCACCGGGCAACTTCCGTGGAGAGCGGGGAGATGAGCAGACCTCCCGCCGATGACGTCGGCGGCTGGGCTCTGCGCCGGCGCACTGCCATGATGGACTTTGCGGATGGCCGACTCGCCGACGCGGAATGCCTCCTGAACGCGGTGATTGCCGAACTGCAGGGCTCACACGAGCCGCGCGCGCGGGAC
The DNA here is from genome assembly GCA_046595235.1 of Burkholderiales bacterium. GTDB lineage: Bacteria > Pseudomonadota > Gammaproteobacteria > Burkholderiales > SG8-41 > JAQGMV01. Next base: position 11,149 of record JBKJPI010000041.1, read on the forward strand.
GAGCTTGCAGAGACGCTCGCAGAGCGTGCCAAGGTGCGCCGTTACGGCAATCGCTGGCATGAAGCGCTGGACGATCTCGCCGTCGTGAGCTCGATGGCCGCAGGGCTCACGCCGCGCGTTCGGAGCAAGCTCGATTTCAGCGCGCGGCTCGCGCGCGCCGAGCTTCTGTCCATTGAAGACACGCCGGTGCGCGATATCGCCGCTGCCGAACGAGCGCTTGAAGAGCTCACGCGTTCCCAGCCGGATGCCTTGATGCTGCAGGAGCTAATCTGCGAGATCGCGCGGCAGCGAGGCGACTGCACCACCGTCGCCCGCCTGTCGCCTTCAATCGCTGCACGCCACGAAGCAGACGGCGCAACGGTGGCAGCCGTTTTCTCCGCAGTTCGAACGGCGCAGGCGCTGATCGACCTCGACGACCTCGATGCAGCCGAGCGTGTACTGTCGCCGGCACTGCGCTTTCTCGAGCTTCACGGTCCGCCTCAGGAGCACGCGCGCGCGCGACTCACCCATGCCCGCATCGCGTCGGCTCGTGCGGACCACGATCTGGCATGGGATGCGGCCCTCGCAGGTCTCGCGCTCGTTGATTCGCTCGTGCGTTATTTCCGATCGCAGGA
>JBKJPI010000179.1:0-3519 GCA_046595235.1 Burkholderiales bacterium
TCCGCGGGATTCTGCGCCGCGGCCGGCAGGCTGAGGGCGATCGAAAGCGAGCCGATCAGGAGTGCAACGTAGCGGAGGTTCATAGGTTTTGGATGATCCCGGTTGAAGGGAGTGTACCAAAGCAGGGATTGTACCGAGCGGACAGAAGCTACGCTGCGCCTGCGGCGCAAAGGCCCCCTGAGCGGCTACCGCCGCTATATCTATAAGTTGAGGAGGATCTCGCGTTCGGCTTCGGACGGCTGGAAGCCGCGCTTCTCGTAGTAATCGAAGATGGCGTCGACGACCCCCTGCGGTTCGTCGATCACCTGCACGAGATTCATATCTTCGGGCGAGATCATGCCTTCATTCACGAGCGTCGTTCGGAACCAGTCGAGAAGCCCACGCCAATACGGCTCGTGCACGAGAATGATCGGCATCCTGCGAGTCTTGCCCGTTTGTACGAGCGTCAGCGCTTCCATCACTTCGTCGAGCGTTCCGAAACCACCCGGGAGAACCACATAGGCGGTTGCGAACTTCACGAACATCACCTTGCGCGCGAAGAAGTAGTTAAAGTTCTGGCTGATGTCCTGGTAGAGGTTTCCCTGCTGCTCGTGCGGCAGCATGATGTTCAGACCGACGCTGGGCGACTTGCCTTCGTACGCCCCTTTGTTCGCTGCTTCCATAATGCCGGGGCCGCCGCCGGAGATAACGCTGAAGCCCGCGTCGGAGAGCAGCCGCGCGGTCTTTTCGGCGAGTGCGTAGTAGGGATGGCCTGACAGCGTCCGCGCGCTGCCGAAGAAACTCACTGCAGGTTTGATGGCGGCCAGCTTCTCGGTCGCCTGAACAAACTCTGCCATAATGCCGAGCACCCGAAACGACTCGCGCGCCGCCCACGTTTTCTCCGTGAGATCAGGCGAAAGCGGGTGCGGGAATTTGTCTTTGGGCGTCATCTTCGATTCCGTGAAAACTCTTCTGCTGGTTGACGGCTCGTCCTATCTTTATCGCGCTTTTCACGCGCTTCCCGATCTCCGCAATTCCAAAGGTGAGCCAACCGGTGCGGTCTACGGCGTGCTCAACATGCTGCGGAAGCTGCACAAGGACGTGGCCGCGGATTATAGCGCTGTGGTTTTCGACGCAAAAGGAAAGACCTTTCGCGACGACATCTACCCCCAGTACAAGGCGACTCGAGAGGCGATGCCGAACGAGCTCTCGTTCCAGATCGAGGCCTTGCACGAAGCGGTCAGGGCTTTCGGCTGGCCGCTACTCGTGGTCGAAGGCGTGGAAGCCGACGATGTCATCGGAACGCTGACCAAGGAGGCCGAGCGCGCGCACGCGCGCGTCGTGATCTCGACGGGCGACAAAGACATGGCGCAGCTGGTCAGTCCCGCGGTGACGCTCGTGAACACGATGTCGAACGAGACGCTCGACGTGGCGGGCGTGGAAAAGAAATTCGGCGTCAAGCCCGAGCGATTCCTGGACTACCTCACGCTCATCGGGGATGCGATCGACAACATCCCCGGCGTCGAGAAGGTCGGGCCGAAGACCGCGTGCAAATGGCTGCAGCAGTATGGAACCCTCGAGGACATTCTCGGTCGCGCCGACGAGATCGGCGGTATGGTCGGTGAGAACCTCCGCAAGGTCGTCGACTGGCTTCCGCAGGCGCGGCAACTGCTCACGATCAAGTGTGACGTGCCCCTGCCCTTGAAGCTCGAAGAGCTGGAAGTAAAGCCTCAGGACAAGGCCAAGCTTGCGCAGCTTTTCGAACGCTTCGAATTCAAGACGTGGCGCCGCGAGCTGCAGGACAACGCTGCAGATGCGCCCGTCGAGGCTGTGGATGCGTCGCCCGGTGCGATCACCGCCCGTGCGGCGGAAAGCTGCGAATACGAAACCGTGCTCACCGAAGAGCAGCTGAATTCGTGGCTCCTGCGTCTCGAAGGGGCGGAGCTCGCTGCCATCTCCGTCGAGACCACCAGCATGGATGCATTGCGCGCGGAGCTTGTCGGGATCTCGGTCTCGGTCGCGCGCGCGTGTGCCGCTTACATTCCGGTCGCTCACAATTACGCGGGCGCCCCGGAACAGCTTTCGCGCGATCTCGTACTCGAACGCATGAAGCCGTGGCTCGAGAATTCGCTCGCCGCAAAGGTCGGGCACAACGCGAAGTACGACATGCAGGTGCTCGCGAACTACGGCATCACGCTTCGCGGTGTTCAGCACGACACGCTCCTCGAATCGTACGTACTCGAAAGCCACAAGTCGCATGACATGGACAACCTCGCCGAGCGTCATCTCTCGCTGCGGACGATCACGTATGACGACGTTACGGGTAAGGGCGCGAAACGCCTTCCGTTCGAGCAGGTCAGCATCGAGAACGCGACGGAGTACTCGGCTGAGGACGCGGACATCACGCTGCGCCTGCATCGAGCCCTGGGACCCCAGATCGACCGCGACGAGAAGCTGTGTCGCATCTATCGGGACATCGAGATCCCGGTCATGCATGTGCTTACGCAGATGGAACGACACGGCGTCCTGCTGGATGTGAAGCTTCTTGGAGACCTCTCTCGCGAGTTCGGCGGCAAGATGCTCGAGCTCGAAAAACAGGCGCACGAGCAGGCGGGGCAGCCGTTCAATCTCAATTCGCCGAAGCAGATCCAGGAGATCCTGTTCGACAAGAACAAGCTGCCGGTGATCAAGAAGACGCCGTCAGGGACGCCTTCGACGGACGAGGACGTGCTCGCACAGCTCGCACTCGATCACCCGCTGCCGAAGCTCATCCTCGAATATCGCGGCCTGACCAAGCTCAAGTCGACTTACACGGACAAGCTTGCCGACATCATCAATCCTGCGACCGGCCGGGTGCATACGTGCTATGCGCAGGCGATTGCCGTGACCGGACGCCTGTCGAGCAGTGAACCGAATCTTCAGAACATCCCGATCCGCACGGCCGAAGGCCGGCGCATCCGCGAGGCTTTCATTCCGGATCGCGGTTGTCAGATCGTCTCCGCAGACTATTCGCAGGTCGAGCTCCGCATCATGGCGCACATCTCGCGCGACGAGAGCCTGCTCAAATCTTTCGCCGAAGGCGAGGACATCCATCGTGCGACCGCCGGCGAGGTCTTCGGCATTCCGCCGGCGGAGCTCACCGCGGAGCAGCGCCGTTATGCGAAGGCGATCAACTTCGGTCTCATCTACGGCATGTCCGCTTTCGGATTATCGAAACAGCTCGATATCGAACGCTCGGCTGCGCAGCAGTATATGGACCGCTACTTCGCACGCTATCCCGGGGTAGCTCAGTATATGCAGCGCACGCGAGAGCTCGCGCGTCGCGAAGGCTACGTCGAGACCGTATTAGGACGTCGGCTGTGGCTGCAGGAGATTCGCAGCGGCAGCCCGGCGAGACGTCAGGCCGCGGAGCGCGCTGCGATCAATGCGCAGTATCCAGTCGTGCACGCGGATCATCGCCATCTTGATGAGATCCGCGGCTGTTCCCTGCATCGGCGCATTGATCGCATCGCGCTCCGCGGCCTGACGTCTCGCCGGGCT
>JBKJPI010000241.1:0-17131 GCA_046595235.1 Burkholderiales bacterium
CGCCACGGCGCGACCGTGCCTGGTGATGATGAAGCGCTCGCCTTTCTCCACCTGTTCCAACAGCTTGGGCAGATGAGTCTTTGCCTCGTAAGCTCCGATTTCACGCATGACGGCCCCCGGTTAGACTAGATCAGACTAGGTTAGACCAGGTGGCGGCATGGCGCAATCGTCGCCCCGAAAACCCTGGAGCGGCAGGCCGCCTGCCGGTCAGGTCAAGGGTTTCGCGTACCTCGGCCTCGTTGAACAAGCGATCGACCGCATTGCGGCCGTAGGAGCGGCCTTGACTTTGAGATGCAGGAACTCGATCTCGGGCCTGAGTGATTACCGTCCAGAAGCTCTCGTTCGCCTAAGCCGCGCGCAATGCGGCGGCCGCCAGACATATCCAGCCAGCGAGAAAAGCCAGCCCGCCGAATCGCCCCCAGCCAGCGCACACCGTTCAGGCTTAGCGCATACAAACTGCCGGAGAAGACGATCGTCCCGGGTACTCCTATGCTTCCGGCCTCGCGCGAGGAGAGCTCAATCGGCCGAAATGCCGGCGTCGCGCACGACTTTCGCGTAGCGATCAATCTCGCCTTTGATGAAGGCGCTGAACTCCGCCGGCGAGCTTCCGACCGGCAACCCACCACTCGCGGCGAGACTTTCTTTCAGCTGCGGCAGGCGGACCGCGCGCACGGTTTCTTCACTGAGCCTTTTCACGATATTCGGTGGCAGATTGCGCGGCCCTACAAGCCCGTACCACGCCTCCGACTGATACCCCGCAAGGCCCGCCTCCGAAACCGTCGGCAAGTCGGGCCAGTAGGGGCTGCGTTTCGGTGAGCTCACAGCGAGCGCGCGAATCCGTCCCTGCTTGATGTGATCGACTGACGTGGGCTGTGTGATCATGAGCTCGACGTTGCCCGCCGTGACATCCAGAAGACCCGGCGCGCCGCCTTTGTACGGGATGTGGTTCATCTTGATCTTCGCCAGGTGCGAAAACAGCGCACCGGCGAGGTGCTGCGAAGAGCCCACGCCGCCCGAGGCATAGTTGAGCTGCTGCGTCCGCGCGAGCGCAATCAGCTCTTTCACATTCTTCGCGGGCACTGACGGATGAACGATGACCAGCTGTGTATACGTCGCCGCGAGACTTATCGGCGTGAAGTCGTTCAGGGTGTCGTAAGGAAGCTTTTTGTAGATGAGTGAATTGATCGCGTGACCGATCGCGACGAAGAGCAGCGTGTGCCCGTCCGCCGGCGATTTCACGAGCATCTCCGCGGCAATGATGCCATTCGCGCCGGGGCGATTATCCGGCACCACCTGCACGCCCAACGCCTGCGAAAGATGCATTCCTACGTAACGCGCCAGAATGTCGGTGGCGCCGCCGGGGGCGAAAGGAATCAGCATGCGGATCGGCTTGACGGGGTATTCGGCGGCACCTGCGTTCAGCGCGAGCGCCAGCAGGACCGCGGTCGTTGCCGAGCGAGCGACACGGAGTAATTTCATGTGCTCACCGCGAAGGCTTCGCCCTGGACCACGTGGCCCGACGGCGTTCCCATGACGGTCGTGCGCTCGAGGTGCCGCGGCTCACTGTCCTCGTAATCGCCGAGCGCCGCGTGCATCGTGCAGCGGTTATCCCAGATGACGATGTCGTGCGCGCGCCACTGATGCCGGTAGGTGAACCGCGGTTGCGTTGCATGGCGAATCAGGAAGTCGATGATTGGTCTGCTTTCCTCCGGCGTCATACCCACGAAGCATTCCACCTTCTCTCCGATATATAGCGCCTTGCGGCCGGTCTCCGGATGCACGCGCACGAGGGGCTGTGCGATCGGCGGATTGAGCCGCCTCGATTCCTCCGCACGTTCGGGCGTGAGATCGGCGATCTTGCGCTTGCCGACATGGATCCCCTGCAGGTCGGCGATCAGCTTCTTCATCCCGCCCGAGAGTGCGTCGTACGCCTTCGTCATGTTGGCGAACATCGTGTCGCCGCCCACCGGCGGAATGCTGATCGAGCGTAGCAGCGAACCGAGCGACGGCACGAGCGTAAACGACATGTCCGAGTGCCAGAGGTGGCCGGTATATTTTCCGTCGCCGGGCTTTCCGTCCGGCTTCGGCTCGTTCGTCACCATGAGGAGCTCGGGATACTGCGGATGGCGGTCGCGCGGCAGTGAATCGTGCCGGTCGAGCTCGCCGAAGCGGCGGCTGAAATCGATGTGCTGCTCGCGCGTGATGTTCTGATCGCGAAAGAGCAGGATGCCGTGATCGAGAAACGCGCGGTGGATTTCCCCGAACGTGCTCTCGCTCATCGGTTTACCGACGTTGACGCCGCAAACCTCGGCGCCCAACGCATAGGAAAGGCGTCGCAGATCAACTGTCATGAGTGTGTTGCTCCATTTTGTGGAGGGAAATCGGTTCCGGGGGCTCCGAAATCCTGTTTACGGGAAGCGACGTCGCTGGTGTACGACGCGCAGAACGCGGACGCCGGACCTGGATCGACGATAGTAGATCGAGTAGGGATAAGGCGTCAGAACCAGCACGCGCCTTCCCGGCCAGTGCGAAGCCTTGCCCATGCGCGGATGGCTCGGCAGCGCCTCGGCGCGTTCGATTATGTGCTCAGTCTGTTCAGTCGCCGCTCGAGGATTGTCGGCTGCGGTCGTACGATAAATCGCAAACAGGTCGCGCAAAGCTCGCGGCGACCACTCAACGCGACCGGGTGCGGCCACGCGGACGCCTTACGGCTTCAGCGGCGATTGCACTACGTACTTTGGCCGTGCTCAGCCAGCCTGTATCGTCCGCTTCCTTCTCGGCCTCCTCAAGGCTCTCACCTAACCACTCGAGGTAGTCAAGGTGGCCCTTGACGGCATCGCGCACCAGAGTTTCGGCTGGCGAGCCTGTCTCGCGCGCCACGCGGCCGAGCCGACGTGTCAGCATTTTTGGCAGTGTGAATGCATCCATGCGATATCTCATTTCAGAGCAATGTTGCCATTCTGCGTGAGTCATCGGCATTACAGCAAGGCGTCAGTTTCATAGCGCGGCTTTGTGCGCCATAAACTCACTCTCCCCAGGAAAGCCCGTGTAATCCAACACTCGCACACTTCGACTCCGCGTCTGGGGGCGCTAAGCCTGTCCTGAGCGTAGCCGGATGGATGGCAAAGTCGAAGGGCTCAGCGCGAACGGAGAAGTTAACAACCTATTGAAGCAGCGCCCCTAAACCCGCTCGAGCTTCGCGTACTCGAGCATCAGCCATTTGAGCCCCGAGTCGCGGAAGTTGACCTGCACGCGAGCGTCCGGGCCGCTGCCCTCCGCGCTCACGATGACACCGGCACCGAATTTGGAGTGCGTGACGCTCTGGCCGATACGCCACGGGCTTTCCTTCGGCTGCAAGCTCGGCTGAGCCGGAATCGAGCCGGTGTAACCACGAGCGCCCCCGCCGCCGTAAGCACTGTGAGCCGGCCGCCCCACGCTGCGCACCTTGCGCATGAGCTCGGCTGGGATTTCCTGGAAGAACCGGGACGGCACATTGAAGCGCGTCTGCCCGTGCAGCATCCGGCTTTGCGTGTAAGTGAGATACAGGCGACGCCGCGCGCGGGTGAGCGCGACATACATGAGCCTTCGCTCTTCCTCGATGCCTTCAGCTTCGTTCGCGCTGTTCTCGTGAGGGAAAAGGCCTTCCTCCAGACCGCTCACGAACACCGTGTGGAACTCGAGGCCCTTGGCCGAGTGGACGGTCATCAGCTGCAACGCATCGGCGCCGGCGATCGCCTGATGCTCACCCGCTTCGAGCGCTGCGTGTGACAGAAACGCGCTGAGATCGTCGGTCTCTTCCGCGCCGTCATCGGTGGGCTCGACGTCACGCTCCCGCACGAAACCCGCCGCCGCATTCACGAGCTCCCCGAGGTTTTCCAGCCGGTCTGCGCCTTCGCGTTCGTTGCGGTAGTGGGTTGTGAGGCCGCTTGCGTCGATCACGTGCTCGATCACTTCAGACAGGGGAAGACCCGCCGTCGCGGCACGCATGTTCTCGATGAGCCGCACGAAGCCCGCGATGCTCGTCGCGGCCTTGCCCGATAGCGTGTTCGCGCACGCCGCCGCCCACAGCGTGATCCCACGCTCGCGGGCGATCTCCTGGATCTGCTCTATGCTCCGCGCGCCGACGCCGCGCGTCGGGAAGTTGACGATGCGCAGGAACGCGCCGTCGTCGTCACCGCTCGTAACGAGCCTCAGATATGCGAGGGCGTGCTTGATCTCCTGCCGCTCGAAAAATCGCAGGCCGCCATAGACGCGATAAGGAAGGGCGGCGTTGAAGAGCGCATGCTCGAGCACACGCGACTGGGCATTCGACCGGTAGAGAAGACCGATCTGGCCCAGCGCGACGCCCTCGGACTTGAGCGACTTCACTTCCTGGACGATAAAGCTCGCTTCGTCGAGATCGGTCGCCGCTTCGCACACGCGCAGCTGTTCTCCACGCCCTTCCGCGGTCCAGAGATTCTTGCCGAGACGCTTTCGATTGTGGCCTATGAGCGCATTCGCGGCGTCGAGAATGTGCGCGTGCGAGCGATAGTTCTGCTCGAGCTTGATCACCCGCTGAATATGGAAATCGCGCTGCAGATACTGCATGTTCGCGGTATTGGCCCCGCGAAACGCGTAAATGGACTGGTCATCGTCGCCGACCGCAAAGATGGAGTTCTCGGAACCTGCGAGCAGCTGCAGCCAGCGGTACTGGAGCTTGTTCGTGTCCTGGAACTCATCCACCAGGATGTGCTTGAAGCGATTGCGATAGTGCTCGCGCAGGACGTCGTTACGCGAGAGAAGCTCGTAGGAGCGGAGCAGGAGCTCGGCAAAGTCGACCACGCCTTCGCGCTGACACTGCTGATCGTACGCGGCGTAGACCTCGACGAAGCGTTGCGAGACGTCGTCGTAAGGCTCGACGTCCTTCGGACGCTTACCCTCCTCCTTGTTCGCAGCGATGAACCAGGTTGCCTGCCGCGGCGGATACAGCTCCTCGTCGAGGTTCATCGTTTTCATGAGACGCTTGACGAGCGCAAGCTGGTCCTGCGTATCCATGATCTGAAAGAAACTCGGCAGCCCAGCCTCCCGCGAATGCACACGCAGCATGCGGTTGCAGAGGCCATGGAAAGTACCCACCCACATTCCGCGCGTATTGACGGGCAGCATCGCGGAAATGCGCGTCAGCATCTCCTTCGCCGCTTTGTTCGTGAACGTGACCGCGAGCAGCCCGGACTGGCTTATCTGCCCCGTCTGGATGAGCCACGCAATGCGCGTCGTGAGGACGCGCGTCTTGCCGCTTCCTGCACCTGCCAGAATAAGAGCGGACTGCTCAGGGAGCGTGACTGCTTCGAGCTGCGGCTCGTTGAGACCTGCAAGGAATTCGGGAGACATGCGAACCGGCGTGGAAAACACCGCCGATTATATTCCGGCACCTCGATATCCCATAGCGGCGATAGCCGCCCACGCATGCGTTTAACGCGCGCCGACGGAGCCGCCGCCGTTTTTCAACGTGCCTGCGTGTAACCCTGGCCTTTGAGACGCTGCGCGAGCACGGCGGCTTCGGCCGCATCCGCTAACGAGCCAATCCGCACTTCGTAGCGAAAACCCGAATCTGCGCCCACGCGCTCGAGTTGCGCGGGAAATCCCGAGTCGCGAAGCTTGTCTCGCAAGGCCGCGGCCGTGCGCTCATCGGGCGAGGAAGAAACCGTAACGATCGCGGTGCCGCCGCGGCGCGTCGCGCCCGAACGTGCTTCGATTTCAGTCTCCGCGGACCACTCTTTCACCTGCGCTTCAGACACAGCCGAAGGCGGTTGCGCCTGCCCACTGCGTGGCGCGATATAAAACGAATACGGGTCCTGCATCGTGAATTGCGCGACGCCGTGGCTGACGGTGATGCGGCCTTCGAGCAGACACACGATGTCACGCTCGCTTTCCGATTTACCCCAAACGTCCGTGCCGCGTATCCCCGCGGTCACCGCATTTACCCGCACGCGCACATCGCGTTGTCCTTCTGACTTGCCGAGCAAACCTGTAGTGAAGCGAAATGCGCCGCGAACGACTTCGAGCGACGCACTCACGACGCCGCCTTTCGCATCTTTCTTCTGAGTCAGATCATCTAGCGAGAGCATTGCGCTCTCCCCCAGCTTCACGGCGCTACCTTCTGCGAGTCGGAGAAGCGCACGCGCACCATCACCCGTATGAATCTTCTCCCTATTGCTGAGTGTCATTCCTGCGGTGAGAGGCTCACGCCGCCCGTCCGCGCGCTCGAGCCACGCCGGGCTCAGTACGCTTTCGACTGTGAGCACGGCTTGCGCTGACGCCGCATGCACTGCGGTCGCAAAACCTGCCAATAACGCGATGGCGCAGACAGCCGTCTGCATGAAGCGTCGAATCATCGTAATCCCCTCGGACTTTGGCAGCATGCTACCGATTGGTTCAGAGCGATGCGGCTATAATTGTGATTTTTCACCGCTTTCAACGCATGCAGCAGAAATACAACCCGCACGTGATCGAACGCGAAGCACAGCGTCATTGGGACGAAGCGGACGCGTTCCGTGCGGTGGAATCATCCGACAAGCCGAAGTATTACTGCCTGTCGATGTTCCCGTACCCCTCCGGGAAGCTGCATATGGGGCACGTCAGAAACTATACCATAGGCGATGTACTGACCCGTTATCACCGCATGAAGGGTTACAACGTATTGCAGCCGATGGGCTGGGATGCGTTTGGTCTGCCGTCCGAAAACGCCGCCATGGCTGCAGGTGTGCCGCCCGCGCGATGGACGTACGACAACATCGCTTACATGAAGAAGCAGCTCCGATCGCTCGGTTTCGCGATCGACTGGACGCGCGAGCTCGCAACGTGCACGCCAGAGTATTACCGCTGGAACCAGTGGTTCTTCCTTCGCATGTTGAAGAGCGGGCTCGCTTACAAAAAGACCGGCGTCGTGAACTGGGACCCTGTCGATCAGACCGTCCTCGCCAACGAGCAGGTGATCGACGGGCGCGGCTGGCGCACGGGGGCGCTCGTCGAGAAGCGCGAGATTCCGATGTACTACCTCGCGATCACACGCTACGCCGACGAGCTTCTGAGGGGGCTCGACGATCTTCCCGGCTGGCCCGATCGTGTGAAGGCGATGCAGGCAAACTGGATCGGCAAGAGCCATGGCGTGCGGTTCGCATTTACCTATGACGTCGAGGGGCGCGAAGAAAAGCTGTGGGTTTTCACGACGCGCGCCGATACGATCATGGGGGTCACCTTCATTGCAGTCGCGGCAGCGTCATGGAAGCCGATATGGCGACCATGGAAAAGAAAGGCGTCCCAACCGGCATGTTCGCCAGGCACCCCCTGACCGGCGAGAGCATCGAAGTCTGGGTCGGTAATTACGTGCTGATGGGTTACGGCGAAGGCGCGGTCATGGCCGTCCCCGCACACGATCAGCGTGACTTCGAATTCGCTACGCATTACAAGCTGCCGATCAAGGCGGTCGTGAAACCTGCGGCGCGCGAACTCGAATTGCCCCTTACCGCTGCATACGTCGACTATGGCGTGTGCGTGAATTCCGGGAAGTACGACGGGCTCGACTACACGCACGCCGTCGATGCGATCGCTGCCGATCTCAATGCAAAAGGCCTCGGTGAAAAGCAGGTGCTCTACCGGCTGCGCGACTGGGGCATCTCACGCCAGCGCTACTGGGGATGTCCCATACCGCTCGTGCACTGCGAAAAGTGCGGGGTCGTGCCCGTCCCCGAAGATCAGCTGCCGGTCGTGCTGCCGGAAGACTGCGTTCCCGATGGGACCGGGAATCCGCTGAACAAGCGCGCTGACTTCGTTAACACGACGTGCCCGATGTGCGGGGGTGATGCAAAACGCGAAACCGACACGATGGACACCTTCGTCGATTCGTCGTGGTATTACATGCGCTTTGCATGTGCCGACCAGGACAAGGCGATGCTGGATGAGCGCATCAAGCACTGGCTCCCGATCGATCAGTACATCGGCGGTATCGAGCACGCCATCCTGCATCTTCTCTATTCCCGCTTCTGGACTCGAGCGATGCGCGACGTCGGGCTCGTCAAGTTCGACGAGCCTTTCACCAATTACCTCGCGCAAGGCATGGTCCTGAACGACATTTACTTCCGGAAGAGCGAGACCGGAAGGCTCGTCTATTACAACCCAGCCGAAGTCGAAGTGAAGGGGGACGACAAAGGCAATCGCCTCGCGGTCCTTATCGCGGACGGCGCCAAGGTCGAGGCTGCAGGAATCGGCGCAATGTCGAAGTCCAAGAACAACGGCGTCGACCCGCAGGCGCTGATCGAGGAATACGGCGCCGATATCGCGCGCTTCTTCGTCATGTTCGCGTCGCCGCCCGAGGATACTTTGCTCTGGAAAGACGCCGGTGTCGAAGGCGCGGCGCGGTTTCTGCGGCGGCTATGGACATTTGGATACGAGGTCTCGCGCAAACAGCCTGCCGCGGCCGCGCCGTTATCGCCCGAGCTCGCCGGCGCGCGGCGGGAAATCCACGCGCAGCTGAAGCAGGCCAACTACGACATGGGCAGGCATCAGTTCAATACAGTCGCTACCGCAGCGATGAAAATTCTGAATGCGCTTGAAGCGGCGCAGAAGAGCGTTGAGCAGAACACGCTTCGAGCTCCTGTCATTTACGAAGGCTTCGGAATCCTCTTGCGCCTGCTCGCACCCATCACACCACACGTCGCCCATCAGCTCTGGCGCGATCTCGGTTACGGGGAAGACGTTCTCGACGCGCCGTGCCCCGAGCACGATCCGGCGGCGCTCATCCAGGACGAGGTCGAGCTCGTCGTCCAGGTGAACGGAAAGAAGCGCGGCGACATTCGCGTTCCGAGCGCAGCAGGGAAGCAGGAGATCGAAGCGCTTGTGCTCGGCGACTCGAGCGTGCAGAAGTACATCAGCGGCCAGGCGATCAAGAAAGTCGTCGTCGTGCCGGGGAGGCTCGTGAATGTCGTCGTCTGAAACCTTCATCCGTCAGCCTTCATCCGTCGTCCTGTTAGTTGCCGCGCTGCTCCTTACCAGCTGCGGGTTTCAGTTACGCGGCTCCGCGACCTTGCCGTTCAGTACCTTGTATGTCGACGCACCGGGCGGCTCGCTTTTCGCGACGCAACTGCGGCGCGTGATCGGCACCGGCAGCGAGACGCGCATTACCAACAATCAGGCAGAAGCGGATGCGACGCTCAAAGTTCTGGCTGAGCTGCGTGAGCGGGAGATTCTGTCCCTCTCAGCCGGCGGGCGCGTGCGCGAGCTGCAACTCCGCTATCGCGTTCAATACCAGGTGTACGACAAGAACAAGGCCGCCGTCGCGCCCCCGGGCGAGATCATCTTGCGACGCGATTACTCCTTCAACGATCAGGATCAGCTCTCGAAAGAATCCGAAGAAGCGCTGCTATACCGCGACATGCAGGCCGACGCCGTCCAGCAACTGGTTCGCAGGCTTCAGGCGGCCGCCAAGACCGGCGCGAAAGGCTGAGCGTCCGGAGCCTGGCGTGCGCGTAACGACCGAGCAGCTTCAGCAGCATCTCGCCCGCGGCATCAAACCGCTGTACACCGTGTTTGGCGATGAACCTCTCCTGGCGCTCGAGGCAAGCGATCGCATCCGCTCGACGCTTCGCGCGGAAGGTTACAGCGAACGCGAAGTGCTCACGGCCGAGTCCGGCTTCAACTGGAGCGATCTTGCGCATGCAGCGAGCTCGCAGTCGCTGTTCGCCTCGCGGAAGATTCTCGAGCTGCGCATTCCTAACGGCAAGCCCGGGACGGAGGGCAGTACGGCCATCCAAAACTTCAGCGCGCGCCTGCCGGAAGACACAGTAGCGCTGGTGCAGCTGCCGTCGATCGACTGGCGAACTCAGAAATCGGGCTGGTTCGAGTCCCTCGAGGAAAGAGGTGTATGTGTGGAGGCGCGGGCGGTAACTCGAAAGGCACTGCCGCAATGGCTCGCCGGACGCCTGAAAGCGCAGAAGCAGGAAGCCGATGCGGAGACTCTTCACTTCATCGCCGACCGGGTCGAAGGCAACCTGATGGCCGCCTATCAGGAAGTGCAGAAGCTTGCCCTCCTTTTTCCGCCGGGGCCGATCACCTTCGATCAGGCACGGGACGCGGTGCTCGACGTGGCGCGGTACGACGTCTTCCACCTTGGCGAAGCGATGCTGGAAGGCGACGCGCTGCGCATTTCGCGCATGCTCGACGGCCTCAAAGGCGAAGGCGCGGCCCCGCCCCTTGCACTGTGGTCGCTGACCGAGGAGATCCGCGCGATCGGCAAAATCCAGAGCGGTGTCGCCGCCGGCAAGCCCGTATCAATGCTCGTTCGCGAAGCCCGCATCCGCGGCGCTGCACATCAGAACCTGATGCAGGCAAACTACCAGCGTTTCACGCCGCTTCACGTCGCCGATGCCTTGCGTCACGCGGCGTATATCGATCGCATGATCAAAGGGCTCGTGAAAGGCGACCTGTGGGACGAGCTGCTGCAGCTCGCGCTGCGCTTTACCCGCACGCCAGCCGCGAGCGAGTAAAGCGCGCCAGGCGGCAAGAGGCGCCGCAGCGAGCTGTGGCCGACGAACAGAGGGAGACCGAAGGTTTTCCCTCCGTTACCTCCCTTTCCTCCGGTTGATAAAGCGCCGAGGGCAACGCTCGCTGTATCATGCGGTCATGGATGTACAGACCTACATGCACGGCGTTGGGCGCGCTGCACGCAGCGCGGCGCGACTTGTCGCAAAAGCGGACACCGCAACGAAAAACACGGCGCTTTCGGTTATCGCGGCAGAGATCGAGCGAACGCTTGTGACGGTGCTCGAGGCAAACGCGCGCGACGTCGCGGCTGCGCTTGCAGCGGGCGCCGATGAGGCGAGCATTGACCGGCTCAGGCTTACCGAAGAAAGCATCGCCGCGATGGCGGACGGCCTGCGGCAAATCGCCGCTCTTCCCGACCCCGTCGGCGAGATCGTGAATCTCCGCTACCGGCCTTCCGGCATCCAGCTCGGGCAGATGCGCGTGCCGCTCGGCGTCGTTGGCATCATCTACGAATCACGACCCAACGTGACGGCCGACGCGGCCGCGCTGTGCCTCAAATCCGGCAACGCGGCGATCCTGCGTGGAGGCTCGGAAGCGATCCACTCGAACCAGGCGATTGCTGCGTGCCTGCACGCGGGGCTCAAGTCGGCAGGCCTGCCCGAAAACAGCGTGCAGGTCATCGAAACGACCGACCGTGCCGCGGTCGGCGAGCTCATCACGATGCAGGACTATGTGGATGTGATCGTGCCGCGCGGGGGCAAAGGCCTCATCGAGCGGCTGCAGCGCGAGTCGCGCATCCCGATGATCAAGCATCTGCACGGCGTCTGCCACGTCTACATCGACGATGAAGCCGACATCTCCAAAGCCCTGCGCATCGCCGATAACGCAAAAACGCAACGCCTCGGCACGTGCAACACGATGGAAACTCTGCTCGTCGCGCGAAGCGTTGCGGATGCGGTGCTTCCGCAGCTCGCGAAAATCTACGAGCAGAAAGGCATCGAGCTCCGGGGAGACGCCGGCGCGCGAGCGATCGTGCCGGGGATGAAGTTGGCTACCGAGGAGGACTGGTACACCGAGTATCTGGCGGCCATTCTTTCAGTACGCGTTGTCGCTGGACTCGAAGAAGCGATGGAGCACATCTCAGTCTACGGGTCCCAGCACACCGACGCGATCGTCACGGAGAACCTCGGCCGTGCGCAACGCTTCCTTCGGGAAGTCGATTCGAGCTCGGTCATGGTGAATGCGTCGACTCGCTTCGCCGATGGATATGAATATGGGCTCGGCGCCGAGATCGGCATTTCGACCGACAAGCTGCACGCGCGCGGACCGGTCGGTCTCGAAGGATTGACGTCGTTGAAGTACGTGGTCATCGGAGACGGCCACATCCGACAGTGACCGTGTAACGCGCGGCGCACCTCGGGCCCTCACCCGTCCTGATTCTTTCAAGCGAGATATGAGCTCAGATATCGAAGTCAAAGTCCCCGACATCGGCGACTTCAGCGACATCCCTGTCATCGAAGTGCTGGTGAAGCCGGGCGACACAATCAGCAAGGAAGACACGCTCGTCACCCTGGAATCGGACAAGGCGACGATGGACGTGCCGTCGCCGTCGGCCGGTGTCGTGCGCGAGCTCAAGGTGAAGCCGGGCGACAAAGTCTCAAAAGGCACGCTCATTCTCACGCTCGAATCGGAAGCGCAGGCCGCGCAGCCGGCGGCCTCGCCCGCCAATGAATCAAAAGCTGCCGCCCCTGCTGCGCCCGCCGCAGAAGCGCCGAAGCAGTCGAAGGCGCTTTCACGAGAGGCCCCTGCAGTGACGACGACGCCGTCGCAGCCGAGTGCATCGATCAAGGCTGACGTGCACGCGGAGGTGGTCGTGCTCGGCGCCGGTCCGGGCGGATACACCGCAGCGTTCCGCGCGGCCGATCTCGGCAAGAAAACGGTGCTCATCGAACGCTATTCGACGCTCGGGGGCGTCTGCCTCAACGTCGGCTGTATTCCTTCGAAGGCGCTGCTGCATGTCGCGAAAGTGATCAGCGAAGCGGAGGAAACCGCGCTTGCCGGCATCGACTTCGGAAAGCCGAAGATCGATGTCGCGAAGCTTCGCGCATGGAAAAGCGGCGTCGTCGCCAAACTCACGAAAGGTCTCACCGGGCTCGCCAAACAGCGCAAGGTCGAAGTCATTCAGGGTCGCGGCGAGTTCGCCTCGCCCAACACCATTCGCGTCGAGACGGCGCAAGGCGTGAAGACCGTTGCATTCGACCACTGCATCATCGCCGCAGGTTCGTCGGTCACTCGCATCCCGGGATTGCCCTACGACGACAAACGCATCATCGATTCGACCGGGGCGCTCGCGCTTCCTGAAATTCCGAAAAGCCTGCTGGTCGTCGGCGGCGGCATCATCGGGCTCGAGATGGCGACTGTCTACGACGCACTCGGAAGCCGCGTTACTGTGGTGGAGCTGATGGACACGTTGATTCCCGGTGCCGACAAGGACATCGTTAAGGTGCTTTCGAAGCGGATCGAGAAGCGCTACGAAAAAATCCTGCTCAAGACGAAAGTCACGAAAATCGAGCCGCAGAAAGACGGCCTCAAGGTAACGTTCGAAGGCGGCGGTGACGGAAAAAGCGCGCCGAATCCGCAGGTGTACGACTACATCCTCATGGCGGTGGGCCGCCGGCCCAACGGTCGCGAAATCAAGGCAGAGCTCGCAGGGGTCACGGTGAACGAGCGCGGTTACATTCCTGTAGACCGGCAGCTCCGCACGAATGTGCGGCATATCCACGCGATCGGCGATATCTGTGGCGAGCCGATGCTCGCGCACAAGGCCACGCACGAAGCGAAGATCGCCGCCGAGGTCATCGCGGGCCACAAGGTTTCCTTCGACGCCAGGACCATCCCGTCAGTTGCCTACACGGACCCCGAAGTCGCGTGGATGGGTCTCAGCGAAACGGACGCAAAGGCGCAGGGTATCGAATACGAGAAAGCCGTATTCCCATGGGCGGCCAGCGGGCGCGCGCTCGCGACCGGGCGGGAAGACGGCATGACGAAGCTGATATTCGCAAAGGCCAGCCGTCAGCTTCTAGGTGCTGCAATGGTCGGCGTAAACGCAGGCGAG
Source organism: Burkholderiales bacterium (assembly GCA_046595235.1). Classification (GTDB taxonomy): domain Bacteria; phylum Pseudomonadota; class Gammaproteobacteria; order Burkholderiales; family SG8-41; genus JAQGMV01. Next base: position 13,634 of record JBKJPI010000241.1, read on the forward strand.
CTCATCGCGGAAACCGTGCTGGCGCTCGAGATGGGCGCCGACGCAGGCGACTTGAGCCTCACCATTCACCCCCACCCCACGCTTTCGGAAACGGTGGCGTTTGCGTCCGAAATCGCGGAAGGCAGCATCACCGACCTCTACATGCCGAAGAAATAGGGACTTGCCGAGGCGCTTCCGCGATCTGCACGCGCTGACGAACCCGGCTTGAATCAGATCGGCCACAGTCCTACTTATAGAAGCATCATTCGCAATTCGCCGGAGCCGATTCTTACGTGAAGTACAAGGACTATTACGCCGCCCTCGGCGTGGACAAAAAGGCCGCCGCCGACGAGATCAAGAAGGCGTACCGCAAGCTCGCGCGTAAATATCATCCCGACGTTTCGAAGGAAAAAAACGCCAAGGAGAAGTTCCAGGAGGTGTCTGAGGCGTACGAGACGCTGAATGACCCCGAAAAGCGTGCGGCTTACGATCAGCTGGGAAGCTTCAAGTCGGGTCAGGATTTCCGGCCCCCGCCCGATTGGGAGCAGCAGTTCAGCAAAGACGGCGGCAGCGGCTTCTCGTTCGACGAAGTGAACCTCGCCGACCTGTTCGCGGGTCTCGGCGGCGCGCGTGGCGGCGGCTTTCAGGGCGCGCGGGGGCGCCGTGGGACACCCATCCCGGGCGAGGACCACGAGCTCAAGGTCGACATCGCGCTCGAGCAGGCCTTCCACGGCACGATGCTCGATCTGAACCTTCGGGTCCCCGAGTACGACTCGACCGGACGCCAGCGCCGCATTCAGAAATCATTCAGGGCGCGTATTCCAAAAGGGGTCACCAATGGTGAGCGTCTGAAGCTCGGCGGCAAGGGGAGTAAAGGCGCCAACGGCGGACGCGATGGCGACCTCTATCTGAACATCCATATCACGCCCCACCCGCTTTACAGAGTGAGCGGACGCGACCTTTTCATGGATCTGCCGCTCGCGCCGTGGGAAGCGGTGCTCGGTGCAAGCATCGAAATCCCCACGCTGGCAGGCACCGTGCGTCTCAAGATCAAGCCCGGCACGCAGGCGGCACAGCAACTGCGGCTTGTCGCTCGCGGCCTGCCGAAGCCGGGGCACGTAGGCGATCTTTACGCAATCGTTCAGATCGCAGTGCCGCCGAGCGTCACCGAGCCGGAGCGCACGCTCTTCACCCGGCTTGCAGAGGGTTCCTCCTTCGACCCACGCGCGCACTTCACGAAGATGGCAGGTGAACCTCCCGCTGACTGAAGCCGTGTGCTGGTCGCTGCTCGACCGCGTAGAGGGCGTTGGAGGATGCGCTGATGAGAGTGATCGCTCGCCTCCCGCGGATGGCGGCATGAGGTGCGGCACAGGGTTTGCACAATAAGGGCCCACACAGATCAAAGGAGCAGTCATGGCTATAACCACCGGGGACGACAAGACAGGACTGGCCAACAGGGCGAGCGATGTCGATCAAAGGCTCGACGACGCAGTGGCGGACAGTTTCCCCGCGAGCGATCCCGTTTCGCTCGCGCAGCCGCACGATCCGCGGGAGCTCGGTCTGCACTCAACCGGCATGTCCACGACGAGCATGATGCTGGTCGGTGGCGGGCTCCTCGCGATCCTCGCCATCATCGCGCTCCGGCGGTAACCCCGCCCGGGCCCCGGCAGTATTGCGGGGCATTCTGCTGAAGCGGCATTTCGCCGCTAAGCATTGATCCCGCGGGCTTTTCACGGCCCGGTCAAAGGCGTAGGATACGGCGCACAAAACAGAAGCGCCACGTATGGCTTTGCACGCACGATGGACAAGAACCACGGGCGCTCAGCAAACCCGGAGGATTCTTGGAACCGACCGATATTTCTGCGCCCGACTATTTCCATAAAGTAGTCGATTGCCAGTGGGCGTGCCCCGCCCACACCCCTGTCCCCGAATACATCCGGCTGATCTCCGCCGGCCGCTACAGCGCGGCCTACATGGTCAACTGGCAATCGAATGTCTTCCCCGGCATTCTCGGCCGCACCTGCGATCGCCCCTGCGAGCCTGCCTGCCGCCGCGGCCGGGTCGAAGATCGCAACGCCGAGAAGCCCGAGCCTGTCGCGATCTGCCGACTGAAGCGCGTCGCCGCAGATAACAAGGACGACATCCGCGCTTTCCTGCCCAAAATACCTGCGACCAAGAACGGCAAGAAAGTCGCCCTTGTCGGCGCCGGCCCGGCCTCGCTTACGGTGGCCCGCGATCTTGCACCGCTCGGCTACGACCTGACCGTCTATGACGGCGACAGCCGCGCGGGCGGGATGATTCGCACCCAGATTCCGCGCTTCCGCCTGCCCGAGTCGGTGATCGACGAAGAGGTGGGATACATCCTCGGTCTTGGCGTGAACTTCCGCTCCGGCGAAAAGATCGACAGCCTTCAAACGCTGCTGGCGAAAGACTACGACGCTATTTTTGTTGGGACGGGTGCGCCCCGGGGGCGTGATCTCGACGTGCCCGGCCGGCAGGAAGGCGCCGCCAACATTCACGTCGGCATCGACTGGCTATCGAGTGTCTCGTTCGGCCACATCGAAAAAATCGGGAAGCGCGTCATCATCCTGGGCGGCGGCAACACTGCGATGGATTGCTGCCGTTCGGCCAAGCGGCTCGGCGGCGACGACGTGAAAGTGATCGTCCGCTCCGGTTACGAAGAGATGAAAGCCTCGCCGTGGGAAAAGGAAGATGCCACCCACGAAGGCATTCCGATTCTGAATTTCCTCGTCCCGAAGTCGTTCAAGATTGAAAACGGCAAATTGACCGGGATGATTTTCGACAAGGTCAAGGCGAGTTACGACGCGAAAGGGCGCCGCGAGCTCGTGCCAACCGGTGAGCCCGAGACCCTTATTGAATGTGACGACGTGCTGGTCGCGATCGGACAGGAAAATTCGTTTCCCTGGATCGAGCGCGAAATCGGCCTCGAATTCGACAAGTGGGGAATGCCCGTCGTCGACAAGGTGACGTTCCGCTCGACGCATCCGAAGGTTTTCTTTGGAGGTGATGCAGCCTTTGGGCCGAAGAACATCATCTGGGCCGTTGCGCACGGGCACGAAGCAGCGGTGTCGATCGACAAGATGCTGAACGGCGAAGACGTGATGGAACGGCCGGACCCGATGACCAACCTCATGTCGCAGAAGATGGGCATCCACGAGTGGAGCTATGACAACGCGATCTCCGCCGAGATGCGCTACGCGGTTCCATGGCGCGACAAGAAGGTCACCTTGCGTGACATCAAAGTCGAAGTCGAGCTCGGGTTCGATCCCAAAACGGGCTATGCCGAAGCGCAGCGGTGCCTCAACTGCGACGTCCAGACGGTGTTCGCGCCCAAGCTTTGCATCGAGTGCGACGCGTGCGTCGACATCTGCCCGACGGACTGCATCACCTTCACGCAGAACGGTGATGAGGCGGAACTTCGTAAGCGCCTGGTCGAGATGCAGCGAAGGCGCGGTCAGGCGCGTACGAAGTTCCGCCTCATCACCGTTCTGCGTGAAG
>JBKJPI010000375.1:0-2633 GCA_046595235.1 Burkholderiales bacterium
ATCGACGTTTACGAAGTCATACGCGCCGCGGCGACGAAACCGTTCGGCTTCGTGCCGTATTTCCCCGGCCCGGGCTTGGGCGGGCACTGCATTCCGATCGATCCCTTCTACCTCACGTGGAAGGCGCGCGAATACGGCGTGAACACGCGCTTCATCGAGCTCGCGGGTGAAGTGAACAGCGCCATGCCTAAGTGGGTGATCGAGAAGGTAGCGGACGCGCTGAATGCGCATGGCAAGGCGGTTCGTGGCAGCAAGGTGCTCGTCCTCGGAGTCGCTTATAAAAAGAACGTCGACGATCCGCGTGAATCCCCTTCGATTCAGCTCATGGAAATACTGGAAGAAAAGGGCGCCACGATCGCCTACTCGGACCCGCACATCGCAGTGTTTCCGCGAATGAGGAAGCACTTTTTCGATCTGGAGAGCCTCGAGCTGACGGCCGAAACGCTCGCTGCGTACGACTGCGTTCTGATTGCGACGAATCACGACCAGTTCGACTACGCGCTCATCAAAAAACATTCCAGGCTGATCGTCGACACGCGGGGCGTCTATCCTGAGGCGGCACCCAACATCGTCCGCGCTTGAGCAATAAACATCCCCTCGCCCCGCAAGGCGGGGAGAGGGTTAGGGTGAGGGGAAACGACTCCTTGCTTTGTGGGAGAGGGGTGAGGGAAAAGTCTTTGGCTTCAGCAATCACAAATCAGCCATCCGCCTCGGCCGACACCATCGACATCTACACCGACGGCGCGTGCAAAGGAAACCCGGGCGTCGGCGGTTGGGGCGTTCTCATGCAGACCGGCGGCGGCCGCACCCGCGAGCTTCACGGCGGCGAAGCGCTCACCACGAACAATCGCATGGAGCTCATGGCCGTGATCAAGGCATTGGAAGCGCTCAAGCGGCATTGCCATGTGCGCCTGCATACCGATTCGAAGTATGTGCAGCTCGGTATCAGTCAATGGATCCACGGCTGGAAGAAAAACGGCTGGAAAACGACCGACAAAAAGCCGGTCAAGAACGCGGATCTGTGGCTAGAGCTGGATGCTCTTGCTGCAAAGCACGACATCGAATGGCTGTGGGTGAAAGGGCATGCCGGGCACGACGGCAACGAGCGGGCGGATGAGCTGGCGAATCTTGGGTGCGCGTCTGTTAGCGCGGCAACGTAGCGCCGTCCCGCTGCCTGCGGCCTGCCGGGCAATCAGTTGCAACACGTTGCTGCCCTTAGCGGTGGCTCGGTGACGAACGCACCTGACTTGGCCGCCGCTGTCCGGCGGTTATACTTTGGGTATGAAAACTGCCGTACCAGTCCCCGACGAGGTCTTCGAGAAGGCGGAACGCCTCGCCCGTCGGATGAGGAAGTCAAGGAGCCAGTTGTTCTCCAGTGCACTTGCCGAGTACGTTGCTCGTCATACGTCGGACCATGTCACAGAAACAATGGACCGGGTCTGCATTGAAGTCGGATCAAAGCCTGATCCCTTTCTTTCAACTGCATCTCGGCGCATCTTGGCTTGCAGCTAGTGGTGATCTCCCAGACGGGTGTTTGGCGCGGGCTCTGAAATTTAAACACGGGGTTAGGAAACACCACGAGTCAGTGAGTCGTAACACGCTGCCGCATTAAGGCACTCATGCTCCCCGCCTTCAACTCAGATGGGAACTTGCCAGAAGGCATTCATAGAGCCACCGAGGACGAAGTGCTGGCCCGGTTTATTACGACGGCGGCCCGCCGACAGTGGCTTGGTGAGCGGTTCCGCAGCCTTTTGGCGCTCGCGAAATCGACTGGCACACTCGGGCGCGTATTTCTGTGGGGTAGCTTTGTCACTGCCAAACCGTCGCCCAACGATTTGGATGTGTTACTCGTCATGGGCCCGGATTTTTCCCTCGATTCGACGCCGGCAGATTGCGCGGTAGTGTTCCATCACGCTCTGGCGAGGATTCATTTTCACGCCGATGTGTTCTGGACCAAATCGAGTATCGATGAAGATATACTGCATCTTTGGCTTGACACTTATCAAACCGGTAAAGACTTCAAACGCCGAGGCATTGTGGAGTTATCTATCCATGATTGAAAACGACGACCAACTGGCCACAGCGCAAAAATTAATTGCGAACTTGCAGAAAATTCTGCTGACAGCTCGCAAGGTCCACACCCCGCATGAATATCAGTTGCTGTCGGAACCGTTGTTGTTGGAACTTCAGCAACGTGAGCACGAGGTTCTGGAGTACCTCAGCCGGAGCGATGCGACCGTATTGTGACTGTTAGAAGACGTTCTCGTAATTAATCCAGTTGATGAAGATAACCTGGATTGCTGGCGCGAAAAACCGGCTCAGCGCACTTCTCGACAAGGTACGCAACGGTGAAACCATAATGATTACGGACCGTGATCAGCCGGTTGCTCGGTTAGAACCCGCTGGCGGCGGTGATCAAGTAGATCCCGAACGCCGTCTCGCGCATCTCGAGCGTCGCGGCATCATGCGGCGCGCTATTGGCTGATACTGGAAGAGCGCCCCCCCGCCGCCGGCGACGGCGAAAGCGTTCTTGCAGCATTGCTGGCGGAACGTAACGAAGCGCGGTGAAGTTCTGAGACAGTTCCGCGATTGTGCCACCCGACATGAACAGCGCGACGGAGAGAGAGCAAGCG
>JBKJPI010000625.1:0-10362 GCA_046595235.1 Burkholderiales bacterium
ACGTCAACTACTCGAACCTGCCGCGCATCGTCTACTTCGATTTCGACAGCTACGTCGTCAAGGACGACTACCGTCCCGTGATCGAGGCGAACGCCAAGGCCCTGACCACGAACCGCAGGATGAAGATGGCGGTCGAGGGCCACACCGACGACCGCGGCAGCAGCGAATACAACCTCGCCCTCGGCCAGCGCCGCGCCGAAGCCGTCGTCAAGTCGCTGACGCTGCTCGGCGCCGACCAGACCCAGCTCGAGGCGGTGAGCTTCGGCAAGGAGCGGCCGGCGGTTCAGGGCGAGGACGAAGCGGCCTGGGCGAAGAACCGTCGCGCCGAGCTGGCGAACCGGTGAGGGCGGCGGCGATGCGCGGCCGCGCCGTCCTGGCGGCAGCCTTCGTCGCGCTCGCGGCGACGGCGTCGCTGCCGGCGCACGCGGGCCTCTTCGACGATGACGAGGCCCGCCGCGCGATCCTCGACCTGAGAAGGCAGCTCGAGGCCAGCAACGACCAGGCGCGCGCCCGGCAGGGCGAACAGATGGCGCAGATGTCGGCGCAGCTCGACCAGATGAAGAGGAGCCTGCTCGACCTCAACAGCTCGATCGAGTCGCAGCGCACCGACAACGCCAGGCTGCGCGGCCAGATCGAGCAGCTGACGCGCGACGTCGCCGACCTCCAGAGGAAGCAGACCGACCTTCAGCAGGGCGTCGACGAGCGCATCAGCAAGGTCGAGCCGCAGAAGGTCACGGTCGACGGCAAGGAGTTCAGCGTCGATTCCGAGGAGAAGCGCACCTACGACGATTCGCTCGCCGGGTTCCGCAAGGGCGACTTCGATCGCGCCGCGTCCGGGTTCGGCGGCCTGATGAAGCGCTTCCCCGGATCGGGCTATCGCGATTCGGCGCTCTTCTGGCTCGGCAACGCGCAGTACGCGAAGCGCGACTACAAGGAGGCGATCGCGAGCTTTCGCAGCCTGGTCTCGTCGTCGCCCGCCAGCCCGCGCGCGGCCGAGGCGCTGCTGGCCATCGCCAATTGCCAGGCCGAGCTGAAGGACAACAAGTCGGCCCGTCGCACGATCGACGAGCTGCTCAAGGCCTACCCGGGCTCGGAGGCCGCGCAAGCGGGCCGCGAGCGCCTCGCGCTGCTGCGATGAGCGCCGTGCCGGCGAGCGCGCCGGCCGTGCTCGATCCGGCCGCTATCGCCTTCGACGACGATGCCGATCTCGAACGCCGTTTCGGCGGCCTGCGTCGGCTCTACGGCGACGCCGCCTATGCGCGGATCCGCGCCGCACATGTCGCCGTCGTCGGCGTCGGCGGCGTGGGCTCGTGGACCGCAGAGGCGCTGGCGCGCAGTGGCGTTGGCGCGCTGACGCTGATCGACCTCGACCAGGTCTCGGAATCGAACGTCAACCGGCAGGTGCAGGCGCTCGGCAGCACGATCGGCGCGGCCAAGGTCGAGGCGCTCGGCCGGCGCATCGCCGACATCCATCCCGGCTGCGCGGTCGAGGCGGTCGAGGCATTCGTCGACGAGACGAACTGGCCGGCGCTCCTGACGCGGCGTGCCGACGCGGTGGTCGATGCCTGCGACAACGTGCGCGCGAAGGCGGTTATTGCCGCCTGGGCGCGCGCGACCGGCACGCCGCTCCTGATCGTCGGCGCGGCGGGCGGCAAGCGCGCGGCCGAGCAGGTCGAGGTCGGCGACCTCGCCGACACGACGCACGACCCGATGCTCGCGTCGCTGCGCCAGCGCCTTCGCAAGCTGCATGGCGCGCCGCGAACCGGCGCGATGGGGCTCGCCTGTGTCTTCTCGCGCGAGGCGGTCGCAGGGCCCCTGGTCGACGGACTCGCGATCGACGGCAGCCTCAACTGCCACGGCTACGGCTCGAGCGTCGCCGTGACCGCGACCTTCGGCATGGTCGCAGCGGCACGCGCGATAGAATCCGTGGCTTTGCCGGCGACCCGGCCGAGCGCACCTGCCACCCTATAATCACGGGCTCGGAGGGTTGTTAGCTCAGTTGGTAGAGCAGCGGACTTTTAATCCGTAGGTCGTGGGTTCGAGCCCCGCACAACCCACACGCGGACACCTTCCGAGACATCACAGTTTTCGGGCTCTTAGCTCAGTTGGTAGAGCAGCGGACTCTTAATCCGTAGGTCGAGTGTTCGAGTCACTCAGGGCCCACCAGTAAGGACAACGGCTAGCAGGTTCGCGCCTGCTAGCCGTTTGTCCTTACGTGATGTAGCCAAACTTGGCTACGTTGCCGCTCTGCTGGGCGCCTTCTTTGATGTCGCAACGACCTACGGATTCTCGTAAGCGTGGCCTCAAGGCCCTCTTGACCGAGGAACTGCTGGTGAACTACAGCAGGTCGCTTTCGCCGCCGTTGACCTCGTCGATGCACATGTCATTCGACCAAGCCAGGCCGATGGCTTTGTCCAGGCGCTTCAGCAGGACGTTGAGGCTCTCTCCCTCGCGGCGCACGAGCATGGCCAGGCAGTTGTTGCCATCGGCAGCCGTGGCCGCGCACTCATGAGGAGGCAATGCCCCGAGCGTGATCTCGCCGCCATCCTCGATCAGGGCCTCGATGTTCTTCGTCATCATTAGCCGCTTCAGAGCTTGATCTCGGCGAGCCGGTCGTTGACCTCGATCGAGTCGAAGGCCGCAGGATCCCACGTGTCGGTGCCGATCCATTCGACCAGGTTGTCGTGCTCGGGGTCGTCCGGATTCGTCATGGCGTGCACGAAGTCCGCATAGCCCGGCACCCCGCCGCAGTCCTCGGGCGGCGTTGCGCATGCCCCTGCGACGCAGAACGGCAGCGCCAACCCCGCAACGGGCGCGAGCGTCTTCTCGACCTTGATGCGGTGCTCCCAGTAGTCGCCGAAGTCGTAGACGTAGTTCAACGTCGCCTTGCGCAGTGCGGTCGTCAGCCGAGTGTTCTCGCTCGTGATCGAGCCAGGGGAGTCGTACATCGGATCGGGCGTGCCATAGCGCTCGCCGTCGCCGGCGATGAACTCGTGCAGGTGCGAGTGGCCCCAGCCGAAGGCGGCCTGGATCACCAGGTGAAGCCGCAGCAGGGTGATGGTGTCAGGCACTAGAACCCGGCGCCAGACCTTGGGCTTGGTGCCGCGCAGTTCGATGTGCAGTTGAAGGATCGTCGCAGGCGACTTGATCCGTTGTACCTTCGTTGCCATGCTCAGGCCGCTTGTCGTTGGTCGGCGTGTGCGCCGATATTCCACGGCCGCAACTCGTCGATACGGTTGATGAGATGCTCGGCAATGCGCGTCAGCACTTCGCGCAGGCCGGCCTCGGGATCAAGCCCATTGCGCCTGGCCGTCTCCACTAGGCTGTAGATCGCCGCAGATGCGCGCGCGGCGGTATTGTTGTCGATCTCGATGCGCTCGTCGTCGACGTAGCGCGTCAACGCCTTCCAGCGCTTGAGCGAGTAGCCGATCGCGCCGGCGATCTCGGACTTCGCCGGCACGCGCCCCACCATGCTGCCCAGCCATGCGAGCAGTTCCTCCAGCAGCGGCCCGGCGCGCGCTTGGCGTTGTCGTCGTCGTTCGTCGGGAGGTTGGCCTTGAATGTCCGCCTCGCCAGGAGGTGCTTCTGCGGGTGCTCGCCCTTGAGGTCGGGCGAGTAGGGTGACGGCGCGTCGAAAAGATCCTGGTCTACCCCGCCCAAGAGAAAGGTGCGAAGTGGCCGTTGCGAGTGCCGGTGTTGTCCTCCCAGTCAATGCCAAAAGCATGCATCACGCTGCGCGTCGCCTTGGCAAGAGACAGTCGCTTGTTGACCGGGTGAGCCGTGTTGTCCACGACGATAGCTTGGTCTGGCGCGGATGCACTCGCGATGCCTTCGCATGACTGATCGACCAAGTTGCCGGCCTTCACCGATCGGTTCAAGCCATTGACGTCGAAGGAAATAGCTCGCCGCTCCACGCCAGCGATACGACCGACCAGCGGTCCCAATGCCGCCATCGGGCCACCGACCGATCCCGTGGCGATGGCACCGATCGCCTCGGCCTGCTGGTCTGTTGCGCGGTCATCGACGATCAGCCCGACGGTGATGTTGCCGTCGGCCATGGCTCCGGGCGAGTGCATTACGACGATGAACGCCAGCCCATCGAGGTTCACACCGTCCTTTTGCCCTTTGTCGATGCGCATTGCGATCGCTGCCTTGCAGTCACCCTCTGTGGGCCGGGCGGTCAGGTTGGAGGTAATGCAGGGACACAGAAGAGCGCAGTTGCACGTCTCCATGTATTCGCCAGTCACTTGCCAAGTGGCCATCGCTGCTCTCCTTAGGGTCTCCGGAGCATACTAAGCCGATCGTTTGAAGTGCGCAAGTTCGCGCCTGACAGGCTCCCTCTGCAAGTGCAACGTCAAGGCGACGGCAAAAAAAAATGGTGACATGGTGAAGTCCAGAGAGCACGCCGAATCGGGGTTTGCAGAGCGAATAGGGACCACTTCGAGCTCATGCTACGCCGCAGTAGCCTTGCGCGTTCACCGCATCCCTAACTTGACCTATTCGATTTTCAGACCGCCTGAGCCGCAAGAACAGCGCTGGCCCCGATTAGAAGCGCTCCAGTAAGACGAGTCAGCCAATGGCCGACCGGTATGGTTTTTTCAAGCAACACGAAGACGGTCAGGCCCGCAATCCACCAGAGGTTCATCACACCGCCGAAGAAGAGCAGTCCCATCAAGAACCAGCAGCAGCCGAGACAGAAAGCTCCGTGCTGCAACCCCATCTGCAAGGCTCCTAGTCTTCCTTCTCGCCAATTACCTATTAGAAATCCCAATGGTGTTTGGCAATGTCGCAAGCATGCGCCTTTAAGCGCGGTGAACTGCCACAATCCCGCGGCTAACAAGACGCCTGCTCCAACCCACGGGTGCGTCGTCTCCTACATCGGCGACATGAGCCGCGCCGACTCCAGACCCCACTGCAAAGCCGTTGCAGTCACGCTGAACGCACCCCAGACGAGCAGGTAGCCAGCACCGAAAAGAACCGTCGCCAGCAGGGGGGCAGATGTCGTCTTGTTTTTGCGGTTGACTTTGGCAAATAGAAGCAGCATCGGTGTCGCACTTGGCAACATCATGGCCACCATCATCACCCACCACATGGTGAAGATCACTGCGGCGTATCCCAGCGTCCATACCGCTGGCTGCATCAGCCATCCGTCCATGCCGGACATGGCAGTCATATCGATGGCGCTCATCTCCATCCCGGCGCCGGAGAGGAGCCACCCCCAAGCCAAGCCAAGCACAACAACCAGCCCGGCAATCAGAGCCAGCCGGTCCTGCCGCAGCAGACGCGAGAGCACGTGGTCGAAGGCTACGGCCTACCAAACTTTTGCTTGTATTCAGGGTAGCTATGTACCAGACCCTTCGGGTTCCAGGCGACGTTCGCCATTGAGCTATGGCGACGATTCAAGTCGAACCTGATCGCTCCGGTGCCTTTCGCAAATCCGGCCACGTTTTCCGCTTCGTGGAAGACCCAGCCGTCAGGCAGTACGGTAATCATCTGGTGCTCGGAATCTGTCACCGGGTTTCGAATCGGTTCGCTGTAGGCTCGAACCGCCTGGGGTACCTCGATCTTGGCGCGCCTCTTTTCCAGGTCCCAGTCGAAGGTGATGGGGGCAAACATCGGGGGCTTGATCGTCTCGATGATGACTGAGAAGATCTGGAACATGGTCCCGACCTTCTGATCCGCTCCAGACAGGATGTAGAAGAGGGCATCCCTTTGGTCGTCGTTCGAGCGCTCATCAATGATCGGGTGCATCACGCCCTGGCCATGGTGGATCGCCCGAGGGAAATAGAAGGTGGCGACTACCGCCAGTCCGTCTAGGGCGACACCGTCGCAACGGCCCTTATCTATTTTGAAACCGACCAGCCCGGTGCAATGTCCTTGCGTCGGGTCAGCCATCGCCTCGCATGGGCAGCCGAGGTCACAGCTGCAATACTCGATGTACTTCCCTTCGATCATCCAGTCGCGTGCCATACAGATCTCCCTGCAGGTAAGAGAGGACCCTTTCAAAACGGGGGCACGTTGACTTTTATCCTATTCGTTTCCCCTGTCAAGGTCTTGCTGGGTGCAATGAGCGGATTGCCGGCGGGGTCAGTTGTCGTCCAGTCGTCCGCCAGTGTGCTTCGGCAGGTCGTCGCGGGTTGTCAGAGCCAGTATTCCCAAACTCTTCCGAAAAGCTCTTTCACTCGCACAACCATTCCGCGACGCTTCCATTCGTGAAGCGTGATCTCTCCCGAAACGGTGAGATCGCGCTCGAAGGCCGCTCGCATCCGTTCGCCGAAGTCGGATCCGAGGATCAAAACATTGACTTCCTGGTTATGCAGGAAGCTGCGCCAGTCCAGGTTGGTTGACCCCACGGTGGACCACACCCCGTCGATCACGGCTGTCTTCGAGTGAAGCAGCACGTCACGCCGCTCGTAGAGTTTCACGCCGCCGCGCAGTAGTTCGTCGTAATGGGCACGACCGGCATGAAACACGAGCCAAGAGTCGGTAGCGCTCGGCAGCACCAACTTCACGTCAACCCCGCGCGATACCGCGTCGACGAGTGCTTGCTTCAACTGCGGATCGGGAACGAAGTAAGCGTTGCTGAGCAAGATCTCGCTTTGAGCGGTGTTGATGGCCGAGATCAGCGTCGCATAGAACTGGCTGAACGGATCCTCTGGGGAGCTCGCTATCGCGCGGACGACCTCCTTGCCCCGAGCGTTTAGCGTGGGAAAGTAGTTGCGACTGGCGAGGGGCGCGCCCTCTTGCTGCACCCAGGTCTGCATGAAGTACTTTTGCAGGGTGGCGACTACCGGACCGCTCACCTGCACATGCGTATCTCGCCAAGGAAGGTCCTTGGCTTGTCGCAATGACATTGCTCCGGAACCGGCGGAACCGAACCGACCGCGCAGCGAACCGCCCGAATACACGGCGCTGATGTTGATGCCACCGACGAAAGCCGTGGTGCCGTCGACCACCAGCAGCTTGCGGTGATCGCGATTGTTCAGGTCCCAGCCGGCTTTCGCTTCAAGCGGATTGACGGGATTGAATTGCATCACTCGAATGCCGGCGTCCTTCAGCCGCTGGAAGAACAGCTCGGGCGTCGAAAGCGAGCCGACGGCGTCGTAGATCAAGTTCACCTGAACGCCTTGTCGCTGTCTTTCCAAGAGCATCTCAGCGAAGCGTCGGCCGACTTCATCGTCTTCCAGAATGAAGGTCTCCAGATTGATGTGGTCGCGGGCGCCTTCGATGGCCGCAAACATCGCCGCATAGGTCGCCGGGCCATCCTGGAGCAGCACTGCGCTGTTTCCCGCAATGAGTGGGCTGCCGGAGACCTCCTGTTCGAGCGCCAGGTGGCGTTCGAAATGGGTTGACTGAGCACTCGTGAACCCACGTTTGCTGAGCAATGCCTGGCTCTGGCTGGCGGACATGATCCGGCCGTTGACCGCCGCGACCTGCACCGGCGTGCGCACACGAGCCATGTCCGGAACGATCACTGGCAGCGAGCTGCAGGAGGCAAGCGGCAGCACGGTCAGCAGCACAACGCATCGCAACCGCAACCGCAACCGCAACCCTGCAATGGTCCAAACCATGGATATTCTCTTCGCCTTAGGGCCTTAGATCGAGCACGGGTGAACTCGAGGTGGGTTCATCGCTGATTGAGCATGGCCTACCTTGGTCTTGCAACACCCAACGTAATACGTTCCGCTCTACGCTCGAACTGGACAGTCGGCTTGACTCCGTACAGGGCAGTGATGAGCTCGAGGCGGGCCGGTGTGAAGAAGTCCTGCGCGGCGTCCTCGGAATCCCAGAGGTACAGGTGGAGGGCCGTGCGCAGATTTGCATCGATTGAAAACGACTTCGAACGCAGGCCGGGCTTGCCGTGAAATTCACCTCGTGCCGCCTTGGCGACTTCGCGAATCCGTGCCGCATCGAAGTCTGCGCCGAAGCGAAAGGTCACAACAACACGGACCACCGCTGCTTCGAAGTCCCTCGCGAGCGGAGGATGAAGTATGGCGGTCATATGCTGGTTGCGAAAAAAGCTGGGCGATGCGAAACGTGCGACGACCACACATCATTTGCCAGGCGTTCAATGGCCAGCATCATCTGGGTCTTGGAAGCCAGAACCGGCACCAGCTTGATCTGCGCAAAAGCGTGGAGTGCACGCAACCTGACTGCGCGAGACGGATTGTCGACGGCCACGACGAGTCGATCCGTGTCGAGCACGAGTGGCACAACCCGATAACCTACCGCAATGCGATAAGGAATTTTTGCCAAGGCGGCCGGCTCGATCGGGAAACGGGCGAGGTCGACGAGGGGATAGCCCATCTTGTGGGCCAACGCGGTCGTCAAGTCAGTCCGAGAGATGATTCCCGCGGCGACCAACAACTCGCCAATCGGCTTGTCAGCGCTCTGCGTTGCCAAGGTTCGGTGAAGTTGGGTTTTGGTCAGCAAGCCAAGTGCAAGCAATGACTCTCCCAGCAGGCCTACCGGCATGCAATGCTGACGGTCAATCGCGTCCAGGAGAGCTTCCCTGGTCGACAACCAACGCTTGGCTACTACTTCTTCGGCTGACGGTCCGAGCTCAAGGCTGGAGTAAGCCGTCCGCGGGACGAAGACCCGCTGCAACGACGCTTCTTCGTTCACGGGTGTAAACAGGTACAAACCATGCGCTGTTTCCACATGGCCGGCCGTCCGTCCGGAAAACCGAGTGAGGCCGCCAAATCGAAGGTGGTAGTCGCGCTCCTGGGCCGCTGCCGGTACGCGTTCCTTGGGAGCGTTTTTGATCGTTGGAGCTTGCTGAAGCGGAACAGTCAGCGTGAGTCGATCTACTTCGGAGAACGGCACTGTCACGAGGGTTGCGGTCTCGCTGGTGCGAAAGGCGAATGTGCGCGCCTCCGGATCAAAGCCCAGCATCTGTCCGTGCACAGCTGTGCCGGCCGCGCTCTCGACGCGACATGGTTGAACGTCATCGTTAGCGGGCGCCGGTATGTGCCGCCAAGCGTACGGAGGGATCGGCCACAGCCACCGTGAAGGGCCGTCGTCAAGAAGGGTCGGGAAAGGGGTCGTAGGTTTCGCCACTGGGCGCCAAGGAGCTGATGATCGGGAGTCGCCCGATTTTCACTGGCGCAGCCGCACGCTGGGAACGCTCTTGTGGCGCCACCTGTGCATTACGTCGCGGTCATGCGGCGAGTTGTCAATGAAGCGTTGGCCCGCCTCGTCCAAAGACCTTTCAGCGAATCCCTCGGCCTTGGAATATCGCCGCTTGTCGCCAGCAAAAAGCCGGCAACGCATGAACGCTACGGGCCTCTCAATGGTGGCGCCCAACCTCCAGAGAGGCCGGCTGTGAGAGCGCTTACCTGCGTTTTCTGTCCCCCTTGTCACCCTGGCCGGACTTGACCGTCTTCTTTGCGGGCTTGCGCACGTCCTAGGCTCGACGTGGCTTCCTACTACCTGGCCTTCGCCGTGGTAGATGGGCGCAACGAAGTCATGCTGTTCGAAGTGGCTATCGCGGCCGCCTTCATTTCGTCGCGGCAGTGGCGGGCTTCAAGCGCAGCGCGTGGTTCGCCATCGTCGCACTGAGCGGGCACGGCGTGTTGGACGCGTTTCACCACAACCTCGTGCACAACACCGGCGTGCCACAGGTCTGGCCGGGGTTCTGCATGGCCTTTGACGTAACTGCAGCTGTGCTTGTTGAATGCGTCATGCTTTCTCGCGCTCGACGGGCGCGAGAGCACCAAGTGGGGTTGAGTCTGCGGCACGCAGAACTGTCATGAAGGAAGGCCGTTACCCACTGCACACGGCACACCTGAAACTGCTCAAGTCACGACGCTCAAGCGTGCCGTGCCGCAGTAGATCGATGTGCGGGTTAGCTTGAAGGTCGCCAGCCTCGACCACGGCCGCTGGCCACCCTATAGGCCCACGGCGATGGCGCCAGATTCGGGGCGAATGCGGACTGCCAAAACGCAAAGTGGGATATGCTTTTTGCAGGCCAGCGCCGCGCGTGCGCCACGTATCTGACCACACACCTTCAAAGGAACGCATCATGGGTCTTGTCCAGGCAGCGGTTGGATCGATCGGTGGCTCGCTTGCCGACCAATGGAAGGACTTCTACACCGTACCCAATGGCCTGGCGCCAACGGCCGCTTTGTTCGCGGCGGTGCCGCGCGGAACCAACGCGGGGCGGGGCTCCAACGCCAGAGGCTCGTCGAACATCATCACCAACGGTTCGCGCATCGTCGTGCCCGAAGGCTACGGCCTGCTGCTCATGCAGGACGGCGGGATCACCGCTTTCGTGGCCGAGGCCGGGGGATACGAGTGGAACTCGGACGATCTCCAGTCCAAATCGATCTTCAGCGGCGGTGGGCTGTTCGACTCGCTCGT
>JBKJPI010000637.1:0-3953 GCA_046595235.1 Burkholderiales bacterium
CGGATCTCTGCAACGACTTCGGCCGCCATCGGCTGTGACGCATCGACACCATGCACTTCGGCACCGAGCGCGCCGGCGATCGGCCGGACCTCGATGTATCTGTAGCTGCGCGGAGCGGTCATTTTCGCTTCGCCTCGTTGGGGGCGGCTGCCGCGGGCAGCCTCATTGTTTTCAGGATGACTCCTCCGCACGTACAACCCAGATCATCGACAATACCTCAATCCACCTGTCCGCGAATGTCGATTCCCGCCACGGTCGAACGACCAGTTGATGCAGGCCCCACCCCTGCTCACACACACAAGGAGAAGTCGATGGATAAATATGTAGACGGTTTTATCGTACCCGTGCCGACGAAGAGCCTGGAGGCCTATCGCAAAATGGCGAAGACGGCGTCCCGTGTGTGGCGCGACCATGGCGCGCTCGACTACGTCGAATGCGTTGCGGACGACGTAAAGGTGGGCAAGGTCACGTCATTCCCCCGCAGTGTGAAGCTCAAGGCCGGCGAGACCGTGATCTTTGCGTGGATCGTGTATAAGTCCCGCGCGCACCGCGATCGTGTGCTCAAGAACGTCATGGCCGATCCGCGCATGAAAGACATGATGGACCCGAAAGCGATGCCGTTCGATGCGAAGCGCATGATCTACGGCGGCTTTGGGGTGCTGCTGCAGGGTTGATAACACCGGGGCCGGGGTTTGGCCTCCGATTCACAGGAGGGTGCATGCCGAAGCGACGTGTCGTGGCACGTATAGTAATGCTGGGTCTCACGTGCGTGACTGGAGCTCCGGCGTTCACGCAGACATATCCGACTAAACCTATACGTGTGATCACCTCACCTGCTGGAGGCGGCAACGATTTCCCGGCGCGACTCATTGCGCGGGCACTTACAGCGCCGCTCGGCCAGCAGCTCATCGTCGACAATCGGCCGACTGTTCTACTCGCGGACATCGTTTCCAAGGCACCACCTGATGGACACACGCTCCTCGTCACCGGCAGCGCTCACTGGATCGGACCGCTCTTCGAGAAAGTGACTTACGATCCGATCAGGGATTTCGCACCGATCACCCTGATCGACCGGGCGCCGAGCGTTCTGGTCGTGCATCCTTCGATGCCGGTCAAGTCCGTCAGGCAGCTCGTAGCGCTGGCGAAGTCGCGGCCGGGCCAGCTGAATTTCTCGGTGGGCGGCCCCGGCACTTCGAATTTCATCGCGGCGATCATGTTCAACCACATGGCGGGCGTGAACGTCGTACGCATTCCCTACAAAGGCACGGGGCCAGCGCTCGCCGCCGTAATGACCGGCGAAGTGCACGCGATGTTCGGCTCTGCCGGTGGGGCGGCGCCGCATGTAAAGTCCGGAAGACTGCGTGCGCTCGCAGTCGGCAGCGCGCAGCCCTCGGCCCTGGCGCCCGAGCTGCCGACGCTTGAAGCGTCAGGCCTGCCCGGCTTCATTTCCGAGGCGCTGCATGCGTTGTTTGCGCCCGCGGGAACGCCCCCGCCGATCGTTATGCGTCTCAATCAGGAAGTGACGCGTTATCTTCAGTCGCCCGAAGGCCGCGACATTTTTCTGAAGGCCGGAATAGAGCCTGCACCCGGTTCGCCCGAGCAGCTGACGGCAATCATGCGCTCGGAGGTTTCAAGGATCGAGAAGGTTCTCAAGGCGACGGGTCCGACGGCGCAGTAGAGGAGATTCGATGCAGCAACTGCAAGGTAAGACGGCGCTGGTAGCCGGCGGCGGCCGCAACAACGGCAAGGCGATCGCGCTCGCCTTTGCGCGCGAAGGCGCCGACCTCATCCTCGTCGCGCGCGAAAAGAAAGCGGAGCTCGATGAGGTCGCGCACGAGTGCGAGAAGCTCGGTGTGAAAGTTCTGCCGCTTCTGTGTGACGTCAGTGAGCACGAGCAGGTGAATCGCATGGTGCAGCAGGGGCTGGATCACTTCGGTCACGTCGATGTGCTGATGAACGTCGCGGGGCGGCGTGCGCACCAGAACTTCTGGGAGATCAGTTACGAGGAGTGGCACCGCACCTTTGCCGTAAATCTTCACTCGGCGTTCTATCTCGCCAAGGCGGTTGCACCTTCGATGATGAAACGCGGGAAAGGCGGAAGCATCGTCGCGCTCGGCGGCATGGCATCGATGACCTCGCAGCCGCAGCGCGCGCACGTGGTCGCGTCGAAGACCGGCCTCTACGGCCTCATCAAAGCGCTGGCGCTCGAGCTCGGACCTTATGACATCCGCGCCAATCTCATCGCCTTATCGACGATCGAGAACGTGCGAGCGAACCCGGAGTGGTATCCGGAAAGGGAGGGCGGCCGCTATAACGACGCAGAGCTGGCAGAGATTCCGCTCGGCCGTGCGGGAAAGCCGCAGGAGGTGGCGAGTGTCGCAGTCTTTCTCGCGTCGGACCAGTCGTCGTATGTCACCGGCGACCGCATCCTGTGCGCCGGCGGCAAGTACATGTAAGGCGATTCAGGTGCTCGCGCCGAGTGACCACTCGCCGACATGGATCGTGCTCGAGCATTGATCGCACTTGCGTCGCAGTCGCGGCTTTGGCAAGGTTGCGCGTGCTTTAACCCACTGGAACCACATTGAGTAGAACAGGCGCAGGCCCCCTTACGGGCATCAAAGTCCTCGAGCTTGGGACATTGATCGCCGGGCCGCTCTGCGCGCGCATGCTCTCCGACTTCGGCGCAGAAGTGATCAAGATCGAAGCGCCGGAGGGCGGGGATCAGCTGAGGCAATGGCGAAAGATGTATCCCGCGTCGGGCTCTGATGACGCGACTTCGCTCTGGTGGTACGTGCAGGCGCGAAACAAGAAGTCCATCACGATCAATCTTCGCGCAGCCGAAGGGCAGGAGATCGTCCGCAAGCTCGCGAGTGAAGCGGACGTGGTCGTCGAGAATTTTCGTCCGGGTGCGCTGGAAAAATGGAATATCGGGTGGCCGCAGCTCTCTGCGATCAATCCCCGCCTCGTCATGGTGAGGCTCTCCGGATTCGGACAGGACGGTCCGTACCGCGACAGGCCGGGCTTCGGTGTCGTGGCCGAATCGATGGGCGGCATGCGTTATGTCACCGGTTATCCCGACAGGCCACCCGTGCGCCTCGGCATCTCGATCGGCGACTCGATCGCAGCGCTGCACGGCGTGATCGGCGCCATGATGGCGCTGCACCAGCGCAACGCAAACGGCGGCACGGGGCAGTACGTGGACGTCGCCCTTTACGAGGCAGTCTTCAACATGATGGAGAGCCTCGTTCCCGAGTACGATGTGCTCGGCTTCAAGCGCGAGCGCGCAGGAAACGAGCTGCCGGGTATCACGCCGTCGAATACGTATGCCACGCGGGATGGGAAGTTCGTGATCATCGGTGCGAACAACGATTCGATCTTCAAGCGGCTGATGGTTGCGATCAACCGCTCCGATCTTGCCGACGATCCGTCGCTCGCGACGAATGCCGGGCGTGTGCCCCGCACTCGTGAGCTCGATTACGCCATCGAGCTGTGGACGCGTGAGCACGATCTCGACGCTGTGCTCGAAGCGCTCGAGCGCGCCGAGGTGCCTTCCGGGCGCGTCTACGACGTCGAAGACATCGTCAACGACGCCCACTATGCAGCACGCGGCATGCTCGAGCAGTGGAAGCTGCCGGACGGCACGCCAATGAAGGTCCCGGGTATCGTGCCGAAGCTTTCGGACACTCCGGGCGAGACGCGTTGGCTGGGGCCGAAGCTGGGAGAGCACACAGCTGAAATTCTAAGGCGCCTTGGATACGACGAATCGCAGCAAGAGGATCTGCGGCAGCGCAGAGTCATATAAAATTGACTTGCGTCACGGCAGCTCGAACGACGATCACAGGAGGAAGCATGCGTTTCATGAAGATCATCGCAATCGCATTGGCGCTGTTCGGCGCGACGATCGCGAACGCGCAATCGCTCGAGAAGAAGAAAATCACGCTGGCGGTCGGCGG
>JBKJPI010000002.1:0-3353 GCA_046595235.1 Burkholderiales bacterium
CGCCTGCGGCACAAGATCGCGCGTTCGGTACAGGCTGGCGGCTCCGGTTTCGGGGTCGAGCTCACGCAGGCGGTCGCGTATCGTCACATTCGGACAGACGATGAGCACGACATCGGAAAACCGCGCGTCCCCTTTCGTGCTCAGCTTGTTGAGAATGCTCCAAGCCGCGAGCATGCCCATCACTGTCGATTTGCCGCTGCCCGTCGCCATCTTGCAGGCATACCTAAGAAAGACTGAATAGCCGTCGGCCTTCCTCTCCTCCGACGGCTCATCACGCGGGATGTCGATCCCCTGGAGAAAATCGGCGCGGGCCTCCGTCAGAAAGATGATCGATTCCGCCGCCTCTCGCTGCGCGAAAAAAAGGGGCTGCTTGCGGCCGTCGCGGCTCCAGTGCGCAAGGAGTTCCAGCGTCGTGCGCGAAGCGCCCGGATACCCGGAAGCTCTCCACGCCGCGAGCCGCTCGCGCGTGCGCGTGACGAGCTTGAGCTCGATCATGGTGCCCAGATCTGCTTCTGCTGTAGCCCGCGACGCCGCGCGCGGATCACGGTAGAAGTAGTGCGCGAAGCGCCGCCCCGGCCTGCGCTCCGGCACTTCACCTTCGACGATCCACCAGTGCTCCTTCGGCTCCTCGAACGGAGAATTTAGGATCGGCTCGGAGACTTCGAAAGTGCTCACAGCCGGAAGGCTTTCATGATGTCGTCGAGCTTGTCCCTTACTTCGGGATGGATCTCGCCGACTGTCATCACTGCGGCAATCTCGTGAAAGCGCGTGTGTGGAATCCCGATCAACCCGGCAGCTTGCAAAATGGGCGATATAAGTCCCGAGCGCGCCTTTACCGTTTTCAAATACTCATGATCGCCGAGCGGCTCTCTGAGCACTGCCGGGGGAAGGGTGTCTTCGATGAACTTCTGCATGTCTGCGATGTGCTGCGCCGCTAGAGCTTCGCCAACCTGTTTCTCAACGAAGCGTGCCAGCGCTTCGGGGTGGAAGAGGTAGCTCTCGATCTCGTAGCGGCTCCACCGCAGCCTCTGAAGCCCATGGCCCGTCATTGGCATCTGCTGTTGTCCGGAATGGGCATCGCCGTCGAGCAGCTGCAAACCCGGAAAATCCGGCTCGACGAGTTGCAGTGCGTCGTAGTGGTCCTTGGCTTGTATGCCTTTCGCCCCTTCACGCTGCTGAATCACCCGCGCTTTGCACAGTAGCCGGGTCGTGAGGAGCTCCAGTGCAGGATGCTGCATGACTCGCGCCCAGGCCCGCAGGATATCCATATCCGTGTAGTCATCGACATACAGCACCCCTGGAGCGGTCTCAGCCACCATGATGTCTGTGTGCGTTAGAACCCCGAGAGACTGGATCAGCTGTGCCCGCTCCTCGTTATCGGACAGCAGTCGCGGCTTGCCATACATCAGGCAAAGCTCACGGGGATCGACGCTCTCGATGATGACTTCCGAGTGCGTGGCGATGATCAGCTGAGATTTGGTATCCGCGGCAACTGACCGCAGTTCCCCGTAGATGGCGTCCTGAAGGATCACGTGCAGATGCGCATCCGGCTCGTCCAGCAGCAAGACCGCACCGGGCCGCGTGTGCAGGAACGTCAGCAGCATCAACACCTGCTGAAATCCGCTGCCTGCGCTGGCGATGTCGTATCGAGTTGCGCCGTTCGCAACGCTGTACTCAGCGATGATGTTCGCGCCGATCACAGGCGGCAGGAGATCACAGTTGAACAGCCGGTGGATGGCATCCTGCAATCTGCCCCAGGCGACCGATTGGTGAGCCTTGTCCAGCAGATTACGCAGTACTTCGCCCGGCCTTGCCTGTGCCAGCAGATTGTCGATGGTCTCGTCGCGAGCGTAGAGCGGCTCTTCGCGGGCGAGACCGGTCATTGGCGGAATGAATACCACCGAAGGCGATGCGCGGCGGGCGACACTCGGATCGACGTTGAAATTCGGATGCACCTTGATCTGCTCCGTCGTGTCGTGCCAGAGCTCCATTGATACGGACGCGCCGTCATCGAAAACCAGCGTGATCTCGATCGCTTTGTCAGTGTGCTTTTCGTTCCAGAGCAGATCGAACTCTCGCAAGGGAACCGCGGAAAAGCTTTGACGGGCGATCGGTGCGTATTGATAGCCGCCGCCGCGGCGATGGAAATTATTGAGCTGCCTCCAGGTGCGGAACGTAAGCTCCCATGCCGCTATCGCCTGGAGCAAAGTTGTCTTGCCGGCGTTGTTCGGCCCTGCGATAACAAGATGACCCGGTAGATCGAACGTCACCTCGGTGAATCGCTTGAAGCCCTTGATGACGACGCGCCGGATCACTTCGCTTCCTTGAGGCTTTTCAACACCATCAGCTCGTTACCCCGGTCGTCGATTACCTTTACGGCAATCTGCTGGTGGTCGCCGGCTTCGAACGGCACGGAGACGTTCTTCGCGAGATGCTGCCAGACCGAGTCGTCGTATTCGCCTTTCAGAGCCCGCTTGAGGTTGTCCCAAGCCGCAGTGCGCGGAAAAAACGCCTGGCAGACGTGAAAGGACAGGCCGTTGTAATCGCTGTCGAGAAACCACGCGGGCACGTCGTCCCCGCGCTTGTGATCAACTTCCATCGACGTGGGGTCGAACACATCGAGGCCTAATAGCTCGACCTCGTACCAGGAGCCCCTCTCCCCCCGGGAGAGGGGTGGGGGTGAGGCAAGGTGTTCCGGGCGCTTCGCCGCTCGCAACTCGATCTCCGGCAGGCCGCATACCGAGAATATCTGAGACGAGCGCATGTTCTTGAGGAGGTCACCCATCATGAGATCGGGTGTCGCCTGCACATACGTCGCGGCAATGCCGGTCACCGCCTCGCTGGATTCGACGAGCTGACGCGCTGGAGGCTGGATGGCGAAGCCAATGACGTAGAGATGATCGTAGTCTTTCGCCTTGGCTTCGCGCGCGGCTTCCCACACCAGCTTTTCCGCCACCGCCCCGTTCTCGGGTCCGAACACGATCGCGACCGGTTTCTGCGAAAAAGGCAGGCTCACGCGGTTCGCCTCGTCGGCGGCCTGCACGGCGTCGGTAATGCTTGCGTTCTTGCCGTTAGCGGGCAGATCGATCGTCGCTTCCGCGGAGAGCGAAAGCGTTTTTGCCGGGCGGCGGACGTTCTTCAGCGTAACGCTGCGGTTGCCTTCGAGGCGGAGGACGGGGGAGCGGCGGAGGACTTCAAGCATGCGGTCTATAAAGTCTCCCTCACCCTCGTTCCCTCTCCCGACGGGAGAGGTACGGGTTTGGCTCCCTTCTCCCCCCGGGAGAAGGGTTGGGGATGAGGGAAAAGACGCCGCAACAGGTTCGTGGGCTCGATTCGCGGCGCGTGCGCGCCGT
>JBKJPI010000008.1:0-12136 GCA_046595235.1 Burkholderiales bacterium
GATAACGATGTCCGGATTGTGCTTGATCACCGCGTAAAGGACGATCTCGGAACCGCCGGGAAGGATCGTTGCTGCGAGAAAGCTGCTTACAAAAAGTGCCCACAGGCTCGTCGTTTCGGTCATCTGCGGTTCGAATGCGTGTTCAGGGCGCGTGGTAAACTCGACGCTCTTTTTTCGACGGGTACACAGGCGTGTAGGGCCTCAAAGACGCTGAACGCCGACCCGGCACCGCATGGCCGACGCTGCGCTTATCAGCGAAGATTACCGGAAGATGCAGCAGGAGCTGCATCGCAACCCCAATTACGGGGTCGCTTCCGTCGAGTATGCCCCGCTCGTGGCTCAGGTGATGGAAGCGACCGGTATCCAGGAGATTCTCGATTACGGCGCCGGTAAGGGCCGCCTCGGTGCGACGCTCGAGGATATGTACGAGAATCCGCTGATCATCCATCATTACGACCCGGCGATACCTCAGTGGTCGCAACCACCGCAGCCGTGCGATTTCGTCACATGCATCGACGTTCTCGAGCACATCGAGCCGCAGCTTTTGGACAACGTGCTCGACGACCTTCAGCGGGTGACCGCGAAGGTCGGGGTGTTCACCGTGCACACCGGTCCCGCCGTCAAAATGCTGGCCGACGGCCGTAACGCGCATCTCATACAACAGCCCGCCTCATGGTGGCTCCCTCGATTCATGCAGCGTTTCGAGCTGTCGAGGTTTAACCGCATGCCGCAGGGCTTCTGGATCGTCGTCGAGCGCAAGGTTTAGCTCGCGGGCTGAGCGCCATCACCTTTAAAAGTCCCAATCGCACGGCATCAAGGATTCTCATGAGCTACGCAATCGAATTTCCAGGCCCGGTCACGCTTCCCGTGGCCGAGAGCACCCAGCAGTACCCCGTTGGAAGGATTTATTGCGTCGGCCGTAATTACGCCGAGCACGCGCGCGAGATGGGCCACGATCCGGATCGCGAGCCGCCGTTTTTCTTCATGAAGCCGGCCGACGCAATCGTGATGAGCGGCACGGCGATTCCGTATCCGCAAATGACCAAAGACCTGCATCACGAAATCGAGATGGTCGTCGCGATCGGTAAAGGCGGCTCCGACATTCCCGTGGAGAAGGCGCTCGACCATGTGTTCGGTTACGGCGTCGGCCTCGACATGACGCGACGTGATCTGCAGGGCGAAGCGAAGAAAATGGGGCGTCCGTGGGAAATGGGTAAGGCTTTCGATAATTCAGCGCCCTGCACGGCGCTGAAAACCGTGGCAATGGTCGGCCACCCTGCGAAAGGCGCGGTGTGGCTCAAGGTCAACGGGCAGTTCACGCAGAAAGGCGATCTCTCGGAAATGATCTGGAATGTGCCGGAGACGATTTCCTACCTGTCGAAACTCATCACGCTGCGTGCAGGTGACATCATCATGTCGGGAACGCCTGCGGGGGTGGGTCCCGTGCAGCCCGGCGACACGCTCGAAGGGCATGTGGAAGGGATAGGCGACCTCAGCATCAGCTACAAGAAGTAAGCGAGACCTCTTCGAGCGAGTCTCGCGCCCGGTGTCCGAGGCGGCCTCTTTCCCCGACCCCGAGTTCCAGGCGCTCGTGCGCAAGCAGTACGAGGGCAATCCGGCGGCACTAACCGCGCTCGGCGCGCGCCTTGTCGTAGGACGCGAAGCACCGCAATCACCGGCAGACGGCGCAGCGCTCATCGCCACGGCCGCACAGCAGGGTGATGCCTCGGCATGGTGCTACGCCGCTCTTCTTGCTGCTGCCGGCGTCGGACGCACTCAAAGCTGGGCTGATACGTTCGAAGCGCTGAGTCGGGCGGCCGATCTGGGTGAAGCGAGCGCGGGGCTTCAGCTCGAGCTCATGCGCTCGTTCGGCGTTACCGACGCTGATAGCGCTCAGCTCTGGCTCGGGTCCGCAGGCGCGGGCCGCGAGCTCAATGCTTCACCGCGGTTTGTCGCGTATCCGGGATTCCTTACCCGTGACCTTTGCGCCCACCTGATTTCAGTCGCTGCACCGAAGCGTGTTCCGGCGCGCGTCAACGATGCCGGCGGCGGTGGATTGAAGCTTGATGCGATGCGTACCAACACGGGCGCCGCGTTTTCGCTCATTGAAAGCGATGTTGTGATGCAGTTGATTCGCGCCCGCATCGCGCGAGCCGCGGGCGTTGCTACGAGCGCACTCGAGCCGCCCGAAGTGCTTCACTACGAAGTCGGCCAGACGTACAAGCCGCACGTGGATTTTTTTCATCCGCGCCTTCCCGGCTTCGCGGAAGAAATGCGCGTCAAAGGTCAGCGCATTAAGACCTGTCTCGTCTACCTTAACGACGACCTCGAAGGCGGAGAGACTGAATTTCCGAAGCTCAAGATCAAGTTTCGCGGACATGCCGGCGAAGCGCTCATGTTCGATAATGTTTCTGCCAACGGAGCCGGCGACTTGAATACGGTGCACACCGGATTGCCGCCGACACGCGGCGAGAAGTGGCTTCTGTCTCAGTGGATCAGGAGCAAGCCGCAGCGGGTGGTATAAGAAAGCGGACGACAAACGGCGGCATTCTGACCGCGGTTGTCATTACGAGTAGTGATGCGACGAAGTCAGCCCGGGGGCGCCCGGAATGCGCAGGGTCAGCGGAGAAAATCGTTCATGCAGCAGCGAAAGCTCGGAAAAAGCGGTCTGACCGTCCCCGCACTCGGCCTGGGATGCATGGGCATGTCGATCAGCTATGGCGAACCGGATGACGAGGAATCGATCGCAACCATGCACCTCGCGCTTGATCTCGGCGTGAATCTGCTCGTTACGTCCGATGCATACGGTGCTGGCGTGAATGAGGAGCTCATCGGAAAAGCAGTCAGGCGCCGGAGAAATTCTTTCCTGCTCGCAACCAAGTTCGGAAATCTTGCGCTGGCAGGCCGCGGCAATCCCGACTCGGATAAAGCCCTCTCGGGCGGGCACCCGGACTACGTTCCGCAGGCATGCGACAGAAGCCTGAGACGCCTGGGCGTCGATACGATCGACATTTACGGCTTGCACCGCGTCGATGCCACGGTGCCGATCGAAGAGACGGTTGGCGCGATGTCCCGACTCGTCGAGCAGGGCAAGGTGCGCTACCTTTCTCTTTCAGAGGCCGGGCCGAAAACGATCGCGCGTGCGCACAAGGTGCATCCGATTGCGGTGGTGGAAACGGAGTATTCGCTCTGGAGCCGGGACGTCGAAAAGGAAATCCTTGGAACATGCCGCGAGCTGGGCATCGGGTTCATGGCCTACGCGCCGCTGGGTCGAGGCTTTCTGACCGCTACCATCAAGTCGCTGGATGCACTGATCGAAAAAGACCGCCGCCGCGATCATCCGCGATTCAGTGGCTCGAACATCGGGCACAACAGCGAGCTCCTGCAGCCGCTGGAAGATATTGCAGCTGCGCACAAAAGCACGGCGGCGCAGGTGGCGCTCGCGTGGCTTCTCGCGCAGGGCGAGGACATCATTCCGATACCGGGAACGAAGCGGCGGAAGTACCTGGAGGAGAACTGCGGGGCACTGGAGGTGAAGCTCAGCGCCGACGAGCTCGCGCGATTGAGCGAAGCGTTCCCGCAGGACGTGACGGCCGGAACGCGCTACCCCGAGAAACAGCTCGCTGCACTCGGCATCTGACGACGATGCGCGTCAGCCGAGTGACCCGCGATCAACGCTCGGGCTGCGAGCAGCCAGCATTGCCACGGCACGGCGGCTCTCCAGCCGTGGCGCAATGAGCCGCCTCTCTCCGCCATACGATCGGGTCAAGCAGCTTCGCTCGAAAGGAAACTGCGTAGAGGCTATTGCGATGCTGCGCACGCAACCTCCCGCATCCGATCACGATGCCTTCGAAGGTGTGGTTTGTCTCTTCGTCTGCGGCGACATCGACAGCGCGCTGAATGTCTGCCGCACGTATGGGTGGAAGCAGGAGTGGGCAAGCCTGATGACGAAGGCGCTGTCCGAGCTCATCGCAGGTGGCGACATGGCGCTTGCCTTGTCTTGTTCGAGGAAGGCGGTCGGTGTACGAGACGCGCCATTCGATGCCTCTGCAGTCCATCTGCTCCTGTTGCAGGAGGGGCGCCTGATCGAAGAAGCCGCCGCCTTCATGAAGAGCCGGCTCCCGGACCCGCCGCACGGCGAAACCTTTCTCCTGACAATGATGGCCGAGATGGCGGTCGCGGCAAAGAACTGGCGTCAGGCATATCGCGCTGCATCTGCTGTGCTGGCCTCAGATCCCGACGATTACCGCGCGCTGCTGGCGCTGAGCATCGCGAATCTGGAAATTGGCAACGTCCACGAAGCGCTGGGTAATGCGCAACGCGCCAATGCGCTCAACAAAGGCTCGGCGGCGGCGATCCTGCAGATCATGCGCTGCGAGAACAAGCTCGGCGATTACTACGCGGTGCTCGCGGCGTTCGATCAACTCAAAAGCGAAGGCGCGATTCCGGGTGAGATGCACTTTGAGCTCGGGACCGCTTACGCGGGGCTGGAAGATTCCGGGCGCGCAATTACTGAATATCTTGCTGCACTCGAGCCCGGCGCGCCGTCGATCGCGGTCCTGCGTGCGCTTGCGGCGATCTATGCAGGCAACGGCAATACCGCTGAGCTCGAGCGGCTGGTTCACACGTATGCCGACCCGATGCAGAACGACGTCGACTGTATGTACTGGGTTGGTCTCGCTGCACTCAGCAGGAGCGAGGTCGATGAAGCGTTACGCATTTTTCGCAAAACGCGCGTGCTTGCGCAAGATGCGGACGAAGCCTATCGGGACCTGCCCTGGCCCGTGCCCGAACCGCGCGTGCGGCACGACTATGAACAGCTCGAGCTGCTTGCGCGGCGAGGCAGGCTCGATGCTGCGGGCACGAACGCGCTCACGGTCCTGAAGAAGTATTGCGATGCCGCAGGCGACCTCAACACCACCTTCGCGCCGGCAGGTGCCGAGGCGGAGGCGCTGAAACGCGCGCTCTGCACGACGCATCACTTTTCGGACGTGGCCTTTGCGGGCGTCGCGCTGGGAGAGAACGATTACCCCGCAATCGAGCGTGATTACCTTCGAGACGGCCTCGTCGTGATCGACAACTTCCTTTCGCCTGCCGCGCTCGGTGCTCTACGCACATTCTGTGAGGAAGCGACAATCTGGAAGCTCGATAACCCGCGCGGCTACGTCGGGGCCGTCCTCGCGCAAGGCTTCAGTCCGCGGGTGCTGCTCGAATTGTCGAACGCGTTGAGGCAAGCCATGCCGCAGGTCTTCGCGGGGCACCCGCTTCTGCAGGCGTGGGCCTTCAAGTATGACCAGCGCATGCAGGGCATCAACATGCACGCCGATTTTGCAAAAGTTAACGTCAATTTCTGGATTACGCCGGATGAAGCGTGCCTCGATCCGGAAAGTGGCGGTCTCGTCGTCTACGATCTGCCCGTGCCCAAGAGCTGGACTTTCGCGGACTACAACACGCAGTCCGAAAAGCTCGCGGCTTTTCTCAAAGTACAAGGGGCAAAACCGCAGCGGGTGCCTTACCGTGCGAACCGCTGCGTATTGTTCGATTCGAGCCTGATTCATATCTCGGACGAGATGCACTTCAAGCTCGGATACGAAAACCGCAGGGTCAACCTGACGTTGCTTTACGGGCGAGCAAGAAGCGTCGAGTAAGGTCGGCTCTCCGCCGGGGCTACCAGGGCCGCTCGCCTGTAGCGGCTTTCTCCGCCATCTCGCGCTGGAACTCGGGCGGGCCGTACGCGGCGAAAGCCTGACGATTCGTGAACGCGCCGTTCTGAACCTCCTGTTCGGAATACAGGAGCGCGCGCTGGTTTTTACGCGCGTATTCCTTGAGCCAGTTGAGCGACCGCGGCGGAATTCGCCGCCCCACAGGAACCGCGACATCGACGGGCATGCCCTGCCAGCGGGTCTGATCGAAAAGCACGATCACTTTGGCGTTGCTCGGTTTCATCCACTCCGGCAACGGGCTGCCATCCATGCGCCACCCGCAGACGAAGTGCACGCAGGGATCGACCGGGCGGTTCTCATAATTGCTGCAGCCCGAGCCCGTGCTGTAGGGACACGGGCGCCCGGGATGGACCGGCGTACCGTTCACGCGGATCTGCAGCCAGCCGTCGCAGCAGCCCGTGCAAGGCTGGCAAGTGCGCGTTTCAGGCGCTTTCGGCAAAGGCTTCTCTAAACAAGAGTTTCAGGTGGTGCATCTGCGGCGCGCGCGTTCAGAATGGTGTTGGAGGCGGCTGGTGCGCCGTAGTTCATCTCCATATCTCGCCGCAGATGCTCGAGTGCTGCACGCCAGTCCCCCTGCAATGACTGCCGGTATACCGCGAACCCGGGAAACCACGGGGACGTCTTACCGTGTTGCATCCACCGCCATTCCGCGGGAACTGGGACAAGCACGCGCGCCGTTCTGCCCGCGGCTGCCCGCAGATGCATGTTCGTATTGCTCACGCCGACGTACTCGTCCATCAGCGACAAGGCGGCAAGCATACTTTCGAGATCGTCGTTGAGCGCTGAAAGATCGAGCACCGGTTTTGCGACGGCGTTGGCAAGGGCCTCAATTTCGTGCGGTTCTGGTTTGCGCTGGACGGCGACGATCGTGCCCTTGCAACGCCCGAGCGCTTCGCCGATCTCGCGCAATCCAATGGATTTGAACAGGAGCCACGTCGAGGTCTGCTGCTTTTCTGGCGCCGTGCCACCGCGCCAGGTGACCGCGATGTAAGGCGGCGGCCCGAATGCCGCCAGCTGCTCGCGGATTGCGGCCATTTTTTCGGGCAGCGGTGCAATGCGGAGCGTTGGTGCGAGCGGTGGCCAGAAGATGGTGATGCGATGGCGGAGCTCAGGGAGTGCCTCAGAAGGCCCGGATCGAGCGCCCGCGGCCGCAATGGGGCTGCAGGGAAGCTCCACCAGAGCGCGCGGCAGATCCCCAGCAAGCACATACGTGTCCGCCGGCGGGAGCTCGGCGTTCTCGCGCAGTACAACTTCGAGTGCGGGAACGCGCTCCAGAAGACTGTGAAGCTTGCGGCTGGCCCGATGGGCAATGCGCGCTCCGAGCAGGGCCAGCTGTGGCGCGTAGCGCAGGAAGAACAGTTGATCGCCAAGTCCTTGCTCAGCGACGACGCATACCTTCGAATCCTTCAGCGAGGTCCCCACGGACTCCATGAGCCGCAAGTCGGGATTGCGCGCCCTGATCTCCCCAGCTGCGGGACGTGCCGCGTAATTGATCCAGCCTTCGCGAAAGAAGCCGTGCGCAAGCAAAACGCCGGCGGCGACGCGTTTGACCGATAGCGATTGGGGATCCAGCGCTGCCGCATGCGCCAGCCAGCGCAAGCCTTCCATGGAATAGCCGGCTTCCATCAGTGCGCCACCATACGCCTGAGCGTTCTGCGAGTCCTTCGGTGACAGCTCAGCAGCGCGCTTGTACCAGGGAAGAGCCCCCAGCAGGCGCGCCTGTGAGGCGATCGTGGTTCCGAGCAGGCGATGCGCGTCGGGCAGATCCGGCGTTCGATCGACGATCTCGCGACAGATCGCCTCGGCTTCTCCGAAGCGGCCGAGATCCATGGTGACCGACGCCAGGTTGTAGCGGGCGATCAGATAATCAGGCGCTGATTCGACGCATGCCCGATATTCGCGTTCGGCGTCACCGAACTTCAGAAGCGAATGGAGGACGCTGCCGATACTGTTCCGCGCGTCCACCATCCCTGGGTCGAGGTTGAGAGCCGTTCGATAAGCAGCAAGCGCTTCGTCGAAGCGCTGCAAGTCGCGCAGGACGTTGCCCAGGTTCAGCCACACGAGCGGGGCGCGGGCAAAGCGCACGCTCAGCTTTTTCAGCAGTTTTTCGGCCTTTACGAGCTCACCGCGAAGTGCGAGCGTCGCGGCGACGCCGACCTGAAACTGCACGGCTTGCGGCGCGAGGCGGCTCGCCTTCCTAAATGCGTCAGCGGCCCGTTCGTATTTCTCGAGAGCGAGATAGGCCTGGGCAAGATTGCCCTGGAGATTCGCGTCCGTCCGCTGCTCGCGGATGGCCCGTTCCAGGTACAGGATTGCCTCGTCGGCTTTTCCAAGTTGGAGCAGCCCCGTGCCCAGCAGATTCAGGGCAGGTCCAAAGTCAGGGGCCTCGGTGAGGACCTCGCGATAGATCGCAACCGCCGTGGCGATGTTGCCGCGGCGGTGTGCGTCCAGGCCCCGGTCAACGCGAGCTTTCAGCTGTCGTGGGTCGCTTGCGGGGTAAGCCATTGAAGTTTAATTGTACTTTGCGCCGATGTACAGCGCATGTTGTACGGATGCAACACAATGGGCGGTTGCGGTACTGAGGCGGAGGGGCCGCCGTACACCGCCCACGGTACTTTTGAGAGTACGACTCTGCGGGTCCGGACGCTAAGGTCGGTTGTTGTATCAGCGCAACAAACGGCAAGACCCCGGGCCAAAAAGTCACATATTTGTTGAGCCCTGCGAAGTGCGCTGGGCATACTCCACTCAACCTCCGCATTTGCTCAGGGGGATAAAGGGCGCCCGGAGTCTCTTGGCCTGTCGCCGGATTTAAAAACATCATAGGAGATGGTTATGCAGAAGAAACTGTTGGCTGTCGCGGTCGCTGGTGCGCTTGGCGCCCCCGCTTTCGCGCTGGCGCAGACCAGCACGGTACAGATTTTCGGAACGATGTACGTCGAATACGCCTACGTCGATCAAGGCCGCAGCGCGGCGACCCCGACCGTCGATCTCACTAAAGCGGATTTTATCCAGGCTCCCGGCAGCGAGATCGGTTTCAAGGGTGAAGAGAAGCTCGGCGGCGGTCTGTCTGCCTGGTTCCAGTGCGCAAGCTCAGCTGACATTCGTGGTCAGAACGCAGACGGCTGGTGCGCGCGTAACAGCGCGCTCGGCCTGAAAGGTGGCTTCGGTAACGTCTTCATCGGTCTCTGGGACACCCCGTTCAAGCGCACGATCAGCCCGACCAACATCGGCGGCAACGACACCGGTGTATTCGGCACGGCTTTCATGCTGACCGGTAACTCGACGACTACCCAAGTCGGCGGCACTCGCGAAGCTTTTAAGCGTCGGCAGGCAAACAGCATCAACTACGACAGCCCGACCTTCGGTGGTTTCCAGGTCATGGCGGCGTTCTCGTCGTCACAGGCTGCCACGGCAACGCTGTCGACGGCCTCGAACAACAAGGCGCGTGTGGCTTCTCTCGGCGCGCAGTACAGCGCCGGGCCGATCTATGTTTCGGCCGGTTACGAGACCCATAACGACTTCAATGGTGGCGGACGTGATGGCGACGACAAAGGCTGGCATGTCGGTGCCGCTTACACGTGGGGTCCTGTACGCTTCGGCGGACAGTACACGCGCCAGAAATTCGAAACCGGTACCACGGCGGTCCCGACGGAAGTCAGATACAACGCTTACCACGCCGGGGTGGATTGGAGAATCGCAGGCCCGCACGGCCTGAGAGCGGCGTACACGCGCGTCAGTGATGCGAAGGGCACGATCGGCGCAGGGTCACCCGGCGGCATACGTCCTGGTGTTTTGGCCGGTACAGCGGGCGACAACGGCGCGAAGCTCTATCAGATTCGCTACGTTTACACCTTCTCGAAGCGCACCGAGTTCACCGGCGGCTTCGTAAAGCTGAACAACGACCGCTCTGGAGCCTACAGGCTGGGTGGCCTCAGCACCGCGATCGCGGGTGGAGAAGATCAGAAGGCGGTTGCAGTCGCTGTTCGTCACACGTTCTAAGCTTTTCGCTTCAGGAAAAACGGGCGCTTCGGCGCCCGTTTTTTTTGCCATGCCGCGGCTGATGCGGCGATCCTCCAGTGCGGATTTACACCGTAACTACCGGCTGATCTTCATATAGAGCGCCTCGAGGTCACGCGCGAACTTTTGCGAATCGAACAGGGGTGAAGTGTCTCGCGACGCAACGATGCGCGCCGTGACGTCCTTCCGCAGCACCGCGTCCGTGGCCACACGGTAGGCGAGCGCTTCGTATGCTTCGAGCGTTGTCGTGACGAGTTCCGGAAAGCCGCACGCCGATACGATGCTTGCCGACACTCTCGCGGCGAAAGTCTCACCGCATAACGCGACGAGCGGGCAGCCCATCCAGAGCGCATCGCTTGCCGTGGTGTGTGAGGTATATGGAAAAGTATCGAGTGCAAGATCGGCTGCGCCGAAGCGCGCAAGGTGCTGATCGTTCGGGAGCCGCGGTGCGGGTATAAGTCGCTCGGCGTTTATGCCGGCCTGGGCGGCCGCCTTCGCCAGGTTGGCATTCGCCCAGAGATTGTCATCGAGCAGCCACAGCACACTGCCCGGTATCCTTGAGAGAAGGCGCATCCAGCACGCAAAAACTTCCGGGAGGATTTTTACGCCTTGCGTGAAGCAGCAAAAGACAAAAGCGTCTTCTGGAAGACCATATTGGGTCCGCGTGAGCGGTTGGGCGATCTGACGCTTCCGATCGTTCGGCTGATAACAGACCGGCATGCGGAGCACGCGCTCGGAATAGAAGCGCTCCGCGTCGCGCGGAATGATGTAGTCGTCCGCGATAATGTAATCGATGAAGTCTGCTCCGGTAGTACCCGGATAGCCGAGCCATGTCACCTGCACAGGGGCAGGGCGCCTGGCCATGATCTGAAGTCGATCGCCGGCCGTGTAGCCTCTCAGGTCGACCAGCAGGTCCAGATCGTCAGCGCGGATACGCGTAACGACTGCGTCATCAGGCTCCCATGCAACATCGCAAAAATGTTCGATGCCCGCACGCAACCGCGCACGCACCGTACTTCCATCGTCCGGCCCGTACGAATACGCGTAAATTTCGAATTGCTCCCTGTCGTGCCGCTCGAGGACCTCGACAAGCAAATGCGCCACGGCGTGGTCGTGAAAATCCGAGGACAGATAGCCCACACGCAGGCGGCGGCCGCCGTCCCGCTTGCCTGGAGATGACGCGGACGAGACGGCACGAAAGTTGTGGAAGCGCGCTGCAGCCCACCGTCGCGTATATGAAAGCTGCTGCTCCGGACTGGTCATTTCAGACAGCAGCCAGAAAGGGCTTCCGAGGTCTTCGGCCGTATCAAGGAAACCTGCCATGCGTGCCCACGCGCTCTGCCATTTGTCCCACTCACACATCCGGTGGAAGAGATGCATGCTGAACGCGAGCAGGGGCCGAGCGGCAGTCTGGCGATAACCCTCTTCAAGCACGCCGGCCGCGAGTGCCATCTCACCCCGAACGTAATGGATCTGGGCGAGGACGCTCGATGCGCCCGGCGCTACAGGCTGCCGGTGAATCGCGGTGGTCGCGATTTGCGCTGCTTCGTCGAGCGCCCCCGTCTGGAAAAGCGCTTCGGCAAGCCTCGCTTGCGCAGCACTGGCTCCTGCGTTCGCGCGCACGATCTCGCGGAGTTGCGTGATCGCTTCGGCGTATCGACCCAGCGTGAGAAGCAAAGTCGCAAGGCGCTCACGTGCTTCCACGGCTTCCGGGTCCCGTGCGAGCAGGCGCTCGAAACACGAGCGCGCACGGTCAGTGCCACCGGTCTCAACACTCGCAATGCCCAGGTTGTAGAGCGCGTCGGCATGATGGGGAACGCGACTGACGACATGCTCGAATGCGCGCGCCGCTTCGCTCCAGCGCGCAGTACCTGCATACGCACGACCAAGATTGAGGCGGGCGTCTGCGTCCTCCGGGTCGTGCTCGAGAACACCTTCGAGCTCGTAAATGGCTTCTTCGTGCTTGCCCTGATGGACGAGTGCAGCTCCGAGACGCATACGGACTGAAAGCGGCGCGTGCGGTAACGCCAGAGCCTGGCGCAGCACGTGCTCGCCCGCCGCAAGGTTGCCTGCCATGAGATAAGCCAGGCCGAGGCTTTCCAGCGCGGAGCCGCGATCGGGAGCGGCAGCCACCGCCCGTTCGAGAATCGCGACGGCGAGTTCCGCGCGCCCTTCCATCAAGCGCGCATTGCCGAGCATCCACAGTGCCTCTGGGTTACGCGGTGCCCGCTCGAGCACGTTTTCGCAAAGCGAAACTGCGGCCGCAACTTTTCCGCTGGCGAGTGACTGGTGGGCTTGCTCGAGCTTTCGCTGGACTGAGGCTGACATGGAAGTGGCAACAGACGACCGGCGTAACTATATACGCCCTTCCGATCGGCTCCTACAATACTCCGCCA
>JBKJPI010000021.1:0-2956 GCA_046595235.1 Burkholderiales bacterium
GAAAAACTCAAATACACGTCGCGCGATGAACGGCCGAAGACCTGGAAAGACATCTGGGGCGCGGGTCAGGGCGTGGGCAACATCGACGCGATCCTTCCGGCCGCGGCACTGGTCGAGCGCATCACGCAGGAATACGATGCGGCGAAGGCACGCCTGTCGCAGTGATAATGTGAGGCCTCAATCGATGATCGAATCATTCGCCGACGCGCTCGAAGCGCGCAAGCAGGACATCTTCGACAGTTGCACAAGCTGCGGGCGCTGTTTTGAAGTGTGTCCAATGACCGGACCTGCAGGCATCGCCGGCGCGAACGCATCGGACACCGTCACCGGTGTGCTCAGCATTCTTCAAGGCGGAAGCGGAACGCCCGAAGCCGAGGAGTGGGCGAGGGTCTGCTCGGGCAGCGGCAACTGCCTCCCCGCATGTCCCGACGCGGTGAATCCGCGGTTCATGCTTTCGCTCGCGCGTGTGACTCTGCAGAAGCGTGCAACGACAGACGAGCAGCACAAGCGCGGCAGCACGGCGTTCGCGCTGATGGGCCGCGGCGTGCGTGTGCTTTCCCGCATGCAGCTCTCGCCGGAAATTCTCAAGCGTTTCAGAAGTGACGGCGCAGCTGAGGGTGAACCCGCACCTGAGGTGGTTTTCTATACCGGCTGCAACGTGCTGAAGACGCCGCACATCGTGCTGCTCTGTCTCGATATCCTCGACGCACTCGGCGTCACATATCAGGTGATGGGCGGCCCCAGCGATTGCTGCGGCGTGCTGCAGTATCGAACGGGCGACCTCGATGCATCGGGGCGCATCGCCTACCGCACGACTGATCGCTTCGCCGCCACCGGTGCATCGAAGATACTGGCATGGTGCCCGACCTGCACGATTCAGATTGGCGAGAACGTCCTGCCCGGGCGCGGCGGCAGCGCGCAGACACCTGCGTACGCGCTCGAAGCCTTTGTCGTCTTCGTGGCAGCTCAGCTCGATCGTCTCAAGCCTTTCATGCGGCACCCGGTCAACAAACGGGTCGGCTTACACGAACATCCCGGTGTCGCAGGCGTGTGCGAATCTGCGATCAGAATTCTCAAAGCCATTCCGGGGCTGGAATATGTCGAGCTCGAGCAGCCGCAGGTGGGCTACATGTGCAACACGCTGCAGCCGCTGCCTGCATTCAAGCGCGACGTTCACCGCGGCATCCTGGAAGCGGCCGCTGCAGCGGGCGTCGATGCCCTGGCCGGCGTTTACCACGCGTGCCACCGCGAGCTTTGCAGCCACGAAGCCGACTGGCCCTTCGAAGTCGTCAATTTCCTCGAGCTCATCGGCGAAAGCATGGGCATCACGCGTGAGGACAGCTTCAAGCGCCTGAAGCTCATGCAGAACACGGACGCCATCCTCGCCGACGTCATGGATCTCGTGGAAGACCACGGTCTCAAGCTCGAGGAAGTGCGTGCGGTAATCGAGAAAGACCTGCTCGGCGAGCAGCCGCTGCCGCTTCGAAGCGCCCGGCCGGCCAGCGCGGAGTCAGCGCCGGGCTAAGAATCACCCAGCGCGTCGCAATAACGCCTGAAGCTAGAGCGTAAGAATCAGCAGTGCGAGCAGCACGGCCGCTGCGATGCTCGCGGTGAAAATCATGCGGTCGCGCGGGTCCCAGCGGGCGATTCCGCCGAAGCCCGGCATCACCCGCGGCACGGACTGATCGTTGACCACGGTGCCGTAGAGCGTGGCGCTGTCGTGCTGCACCGGATCCTGCGTGTCGACGATGTCGCTGAAGGTATCTGCCATCCCTGTATGAACTGCGAGGCGGGCGGTCGCCGACAACGAATCGAACTCTTTCGAAAGCCCGAGGGTCGTCGCGCCGTCACCGGCTCCCGCGGGCGCATCATCATGCCGCGCATCGGGATAGACCTTCGCCAGCAGCGGCGTCGCCGCATAAGGATCGAGACGCGGGACGGAAGGCTTGAAGATCCCGAGCGACGAGAGGGGCGCAGGGGTGTCGATCTTCTTGCGGCACTCGCGCAGGTCTTCCGCGAGCTCACGCGCACTTTCGTAGCGCTCGTCCGGCGCCTTCGATAGCGCTTTGGCGACGACCAGATCGACCATATCCGGGATGTCCGGATTCGTGGTGCTCGGCGCCGGCGGGACGAGATTGACGATCTGGAACAGGATCGCGTTGAGGTCTGCGCCCGAGAAGGGGGGTGTGCCCGCCAGCATCTCGTAGAGCACGACCCCGAGCGAGAAAATATCGGAACGTGCTTCGGCACGCTTACGCAGCACCTGTTCGGGCGACATGTAGCGTGGCGAGCCGACAACCGGCGCATGATCGTTGCCGCGCTCAGCGGAGCGCATGCGCGCAATGCCGAAATCCGCGATCTTCACCACCCCGTCCTGCATCACCATGATGTTGGCCGGCTTGATGTCGCGATGAACCACGCCGTGCTCGTGCGCGTAGGCCAGTCCGTCGGCAACCTGCGCTGCGATATCCAGCGCATGGGCGACCGGCAGTCTTCCGTTCGCGAGAAGCGCCCCGAGCTCGTGGCCGTCGAGAAGCTCCATCGCGAGATACGGCATGTTGCCGCTCTTCGCAACGTCGTACACCGTAACGATGTTGCGGTGATTGAGCCCGCCGACCGCCTTCGCTTCCTGATAGAAGCGCGATTCGTACTCCGACATCTCCGGGTCGTCCGCGGAAATGTTGATCGTCTTGATCGCGACGGTGCGCTCGAGCAGCGGATCGGTCGCCTTGTACACCGTGCCCATCGCCCCCTTGCCGAGCTCGGAGACGATTTCGTAGCGCCCCAGCTTCCGTGTTTCCATGGCTTTGGACTGAGCAGGCCCGCTGAGGTCGACGTCCACCTGGCGTTTACCGGCGGGCTTTTACGGAGCGGAAAACCGGTCCCCACATCGGGTGACCCGTCTCAGCCGCGTCCAGATCGAAGTCGGGATCGATTTCGAGCGCGCTCGCGAAAT
>JBKJPI010000108.1:0-9690 GCA_046595235.1 Burkholderiales bacterium
CAGACAACTCGTGGTCAGCGGCAAAGGGAATGCCGCGCTGAAAGACGGCAAGGTTTCGTTAATGGGCAAGCTCCGCGCCAACGAAGGCCTCTTCGAAATCGCTGCGACGACGCTGCCGACACTCGCCAGCGATGTTGTCATCGTCGGACGAAAGCAGGCGCTACAGCAAAAAGATCCCGCTCCGAGCAGATTGCGCGGCGTCTCTGTGGACGTGACGATTGATTTCGGTAATCAAGTGCTGGTGCGCGGACAGGGGCTGGAAGTCTGGCTTTCCGGCGACCTCCATGTCTACACCGACCGCAGCGGACAGATCCTGGGTAAAGGCACGATCAACGCGCGCAACGGAACCTTTGTCGCGTATGGTCAACGGCTGGTGATCGATCGCGGCAACTTCTATTTCAACGGTCCCCTGTCGAATCCGGCGCTCGACGTCGTCGCGACGCGCAAACGCCTT
The DNA here is from genome assembly GCA_046595235.1 of Burkholderiales bacterium. Lineage (GTDB taxonomy): Bacteria > Pseudomonadota > Gammaproteobacteria > Burkholderiales > SG8-41 > JAQGMV01. The sequence continues at coordinate 455 of JBKJPI010000108.1, forward strand.
GCGGTCGAAGCCGGCGTCGCCGTATCAGGCAACCTCAAGAATCCGCTGGTGCGAGTGGTCTCCGATCCGGCGCTGCCGCAGGGGGAAGCGTTGTCGTGGCTGATCCTCGGACGCGCCCCCGACCAGGCGAGCGCCGGTCAGCTGTCCGCGCTTCCGCTCGCGACCAATGCGTTGCTCGGCAAAGTAACCGGCTCGCTCTCGGAAAAGCTCGGGCTCGACGAGCTCGGGCTGCGCGCAGGCTCCGGTGTGAGCGACCAGTTCCTCACCGTCGGCAAGCGCATCAGCGACAGACTCTACGTGTATTTCGAGCAGAGTCTCGGCGGCACTGCGAGTCTGCTGCGTCTCGAGATGACGCTGACGCAGCGCCTCGGCCTGCGTGCAGAAGCCGGGACCACGACCTCCTTCGGCGCGTTCTATCGATACCGATGGGATTAGGCAACTCAGGTCCGGCGCCATGTGTCGCGTGGCACCGCTCGAAGCCGCGGTACCCGGCGCATCGAGAAGCTGCGGTTTTTCAAACAGGAGAGTCTTCATGAAATGACCGGTTCAGTCGCGGTGGGCGCGACTCGTGCTCGCTCGTTCCTGTCTTCTGTATCTGCCTCTCGGAGGGTTCGTCCAAGTCAGCTCGCAGCCCATGCGCGGGACGTGTTCCGCTGCAGTCGGAGCGAAGTCTGCGATTCGATCTGATCGCGATCCTGCTGGTCATCGCGGCGCTCGCGAGCTATGCCAACTATCGCGTGCTGCGTCTGCCGTCTACGATCGGGTTTTCCAGTTGATCTGGTCTTGTCAGTCCACCCTGGCACCCGCTTCGCGGTAACGCACTGTCATTGCTTGACTGTAATGTTCGCGGCGCGGGCGACCTTCGTAAACTGAACGATCTCGCGTTTCAATCGCTCCGCGAAATCCGCCGGGGTGTCGAGCACGATCTCGGAGCCGGTCGATTCGAAGCGATCGCGCAGCTCAGCCGATGTCTTGAACGCGTTCACGCTCTCGCGGTAAACACGATTCACGATTGCATGCGGGGTGCGCGCAGGTGCCAGCAGGGCGTACCACCCGCCGATGTCCGCCCCGGTGACACCCGCTTCGGTGAGGGTCGGCACGTCGGGTATGACCGGCAGCCGCGCAGGGCTCGCCACCGAAAGTGCGCGCACGCGATTGCTGCGGATGTACTGCAGCTGGTTCTGCACGGAGTCGAACGATGCATTCACCTCGCCGGAGACCAGCGCAGCCGCCGAGGGCCCTCCTCCCTTGTATGGCACGTGGGTAAGCCGCATGCCTGTCTGCAGCATGATGAGCTCCATCCCGAAATGCGCGATGCTGGCCGGGCCGAACGAGGAGTACGCCATGCCCGGCTTCGCCTTCGCAAGCGCGACCAGCTCTGCGACAGTTTTAGCTGCAACCGACGCGTGCACGACCAGCACGAACGGCGACGACACGACGATGGTAATAGGGACGAGATCGCGAACTACGTCGAACGGGAGCTTCGGGAACACCGCGCTATTCGCGACGAGTTGCCCGTTCGTGCCGGAGAGCAAGGTATAGCCGTCAGGATTGGCCTTCGATGCAAGGTCGACGCCGATGATGCCGTTCGCGCCCGGACGATTGTCGACAACGAATGACTGACCGAATACCTCGGTGAACTTCTGCCCGATGCTGCGAGCCACAACGTCGGATGGCCCGCCCGGCTGCGCGGAAACAATAATCCGCACGGGTCGGAGCGGCCAGTTCTCAAGCTGACTCTGAGCCGCCATGCCCGCAACAGAACTCATCAGCAGAACGCTGCCCGCGGCGAACCGCAGATTCTTCATCAGCACCTCCTTCTCTCATATTGCACGCGTCGCGACCGCCAGTGCAAGCATTGGCTTACAAGTGTCGGGATGCGCGTTCTACAATCGATCATGTAAGCTGTATGGGCGCATGAGCGTGCTCATAGCGTGAGCCGCTTTTCCCCGCGTTGCAGCACGCCGCTTCCGTTCCGCGTGTGTGATCGGTGCAGAATCAAAGGAGTTGTGTGCGCTTCACGACCCTGGCCCAAGTCCGGTGCCCGCGTCGATTGACCATCACCCCATCTATGAAAGCACTCGGCCGACTTTCTTCAAATGCCACCGCAGTGTTGGCCTCGCTGTGTATATCGGTGCACGCTGCGGCGGTATATCCCGTGAAGCCCGTGCGCATGATTGTGCCCTTTCCGGCCGGCGGGCCTACCGACGCGCTCGCTCGCTTCGTTGCGCAAAAGCTCACCGAAACATGGGGACAACAGGTCGTGGTCGACAATCGCGGCGGAGCGAATGGCATTATCGGTCAGGATCTGGCAGCGAGGTCCGCTCCCGACGGCCACACGCTGCTCGTACAGTCCGTGGCCTTCGCGATCAATCCGAGCCTCTACAAGCTGCCTTACGACAGCGACAGGGATTTTGTTCCGGTGGTTCTTGTTGCTTCCACTCCGCTGGTCCTCGCGATTCATCCAGCGCTATCGGCGGCGACGGTGAAAGAGCTCGTCGGTGTCGGCAAGGCAAAGCCGCGCATGCTCACGTACGCTTCGTTCGGAAATGGCAGCATCGCGCATCTTGCAGGAGAAATGTTCAAATCCGCGACCGGCGTCGACATGGTCCACGTTCCTTATAAAGGTGTGCCACAAGCGATCGCGGACCTCGCGGGCGGGCGTGTCCAGGTCATGTTTCCCGGGATCTCTTCGGCCCTGCCGCATGCCGAGGCAGGCCGCCTGCGGCTGCTCGCGGTGACGTCCGCAAAACGCTCGGCGCTCGCGCCACAGACGCCGACGATGATGGAAGCCGGCGTACCCGGTTTAGAAATCGGTTCATGGTTCGGGGTTTTCGTACCGTCCGGGACGCCAGGGGACGTGATCCGCCGCCTGAACGACAGCATCGAACGTGCACTGCAGTCGTCGGACGCCGCGCGGCAGTTTCAATCGCAGGGTTTTGAAATCGGCGGCGCATCGGCGCAACAATTCGCCGCCTTCATCCGGACCGAGGCTGCGAAGTTTGCGCGAGTGGTAAAGACAGCGGGCGTCAAGGTTGACTGATTCGCTGAGCGGTGAGCACGGTCCCCGCGGTGAGCGACAGGTCTAGGAACGAAATGGCCAAGGCAATCCACATCACGCTGCTCATGCTGGCTGTTTTCGCGACCGATGTGCACGCTGCTGATGCGCCATTCCCGACGCGCCCTCTGCGAGTAATCGTTCCATCGGGCGGCGGCGGCGGCACCGATGTCGTAGCGCGCATCCTCGCGCCGAAGCTGGCCGAGCAGCTGGGACAGCAGGTCGTTGTGGACAACCGCCCCGGCGCAGCCAGCGTGATCGGCGTCGAGCTCGCGGCACGGGCACCGCGCGACGGTTATACACTTGTGATGGTGTCTGCCGGATTCGCCATCAATCCGAGCTTCATGCAAAAAATTCCTTACGATCCGATCAAGGATTTTTCCGCAATCGTCCACGCAGCTTCCACTGCGAACGTCCTGGTCGTTCATCCGTCACTCAGCGTGACGAGCGTGAAGGAGCTGGTCGCGCTCGCTCGGTCCAAGCCCGGGCAGATCTCATATGCGTCCGCAGGCCTTGGCAGCTCGCCGCACCTCTCGATGGAGCTGCTGCGGCTGCTGTCGCAGATGGAGCTCGTGCATGTGCCCTACAAGGGCAGCGGTCCAGCCACCATCGATGTGCTGGGTGGACGTGTTCCATTGATGTTCCCGAGCCTGCCTACCGCGATACCGCACCTGAAGAGCGGCAGATTGCGCGCCCTCGGCGTAAGCACACCGCGCCGCTCATCGATCGCGCCCGACGTGCCTGCACTCGCGGAAACCTATCCCGGGTACGAAGCCACACAATGGTTCGGACTGCTCGCGCCCGCCGGCACCCCGAGCCCCGTGATCGCGCGAGTTCATCGCGCGGCCATGGCGGCGCTCACGTCGCCTGACGTCATAAAGCTGCTCGCGGATCAAGGTGCGGAAGCCGCAGGAGGTTCCTCCCGCGACTTTGCTACTTTCATCGCGCGTGAAAAACAGCGTTGGGCCGAGGTCATCGCCCGCGCCGGCATCGCTCCCCAGTAGGCGCAGCGGGCGACTTCACAGGCTCGCGGCATTCTGACTCGCCTTTGACTTCCCCGACGCCCGCTCGATGCGGGTGCCGCAGGCGCAGTATTTCGTGATGCTCGATCAGCCCGCGCGCCATCTCCGAACTTACCGGGTTTCTCAAATAACCTGAGGGCGCCCCGTGCACGTTCAGAGATAGCCGAGCAATCCGTCGCGCTCGACAAGATGCGCTCCGCGGCGATCAGGCTTCCCGTAACCGCCACCGCCCGGCGTGGATAGCAGAATAGTGTCGCCCTTCTTGAGGATGAACTGGCGCTTGGAATCGCTCACGCTGCTGCCATTGATCCTGACGTCGCCAAGACCGCCCGGCTCTCCACCGCAGGCGCCCGGTGCGGGGTAGCGCAGCCGTTCCGCAAGAAAGACGACGGCGATCGGCGTCTCGTGGGTGTTCTCGAGCAATATGTCCTGTCCAAGACCGCCGCGGAATGTGCCCGCACCACCCGACCCCGGGCGCAGCTGCCGATAATGGGTGAAGAGTGGACTGTCGCGGTCGGAGATCTCACTCGGTGTCGAAGAGATATTGCTCGGCCACGAGGTCGCGTTCTCGCCATCCTTGATCGCAGTGGCGCCCATGCCGCCGTTGAAGAAGAGCACGCTCGCAAAAGGTTTGCCATCCGCTCGAATACCCGACAGCGTGATGTTCCACAGCGGCGACCCCGTCCCGGCGATGATCTTCTCCGGGATGACCTGCTCGAGCGCGCCATAGACGAGCGTCGGTACGTAATGTCCGGTTGAGGAACGTCCTCCGCACGCGGCGGGAAACTTCGGGTTCAGCAGGCAGCCTTCCGGCGCGATGACGCTGATGGGCCGGAACATGCCTTCGTTGTTCGGCAGCTGCGGAAGCAGCGCGGCCTTGATCGCATACGCGGTCATTGCATAGGTGTATGCGAGCACGCAGTTAATCGCGCGCGGCTGCTGAGGCGAAGTGCCGCTGAAGTCGGCGCGTATGGCGTCGCCCATGACTTCCACGGCCACCTCGAACACAAATGGCGCTTCGAGACCATCGGTAAGCATGCGGTAGCGGTAGGTCCCATCAGTGACCCCGCGTATCGCATCGCGCATCGCAATCTCGGCGCGGTCGAAGAGTGTATCGGCGAGCTCGACAAGGTCCTCAAGACCATGGTCGCTCAATACGTCGTGAAGCCGGCTCTCCATCATGGTGAGCGCGCTGACTTGCGCAAAGATGTCGCCCACGGTCTGCTCAGGCGTGCGCACGTTGGTCTTGAGCAGAAGGATGAACGTTTCGTCGACTGCACCGGCTCGCATGAGATGCGCGAGGGGGATATGAAAACCTTCTTCGAATATTTCGCGCGCCTCCGTCGAACGGATACGTCCACCGATATCTGGCACGTGAGCGGTCGTGCTCGCGAAGGCGATCAGGCGCTCCTTCAGAAACACCGGCTTCACGACACAGACGTCGTTCAGATGCCCCGTCCCCATCCACGGATCGTTCGTGATGTAGACGTCGCCCGGCTTCATGTTCGCCGCGCCGATGCCCTTCAGAAAATGCCGCACCGTTGCCGGCAGCGTTGCGATAAAGGAGGGGATGCTGCTCGTGTTCTGCGCAAGGGAGTAGCCGCGAACGTCGGTGAGCACGCATGAAAAATCGTTGGCCTCGTTCGACAGCGTCGAGAAAGACGTGCGCACGATGATCTTGGCCGCTTCGTCTACGATGGAGCGCAGGCGCGACCACAGCACTTCAAGCGTCACCGGATCGAATTTTGGTACGATTCTCGACATGACCGTGCTTTTCTTCAACGCCGAGTCATCGTGACCGATGACAGGATTACTCCGACGCTGTCTGCCCGATCAATCTTCATCAGTGCTTTCATCAGCCGAGAGTCACGATGATGTTGCCATTGTCTGCAACAACGGCCGAAGCGCCCGGCGGGATCACGAGCGTCGACCCTGCCTCCTCCACCACTGCGGGCCCGCTGATCGCGGCGGCCGGCGCGAGAGCGTCGCGGTCATACACGGCCGTCGTTACGTAGTCGTTCGTTTCCTGAAAGTACACCGCGCGCCGACCGCGCAGCGGCTCGCCTGCACGGATGAGCGTGCTTTGCCTCACGGGTGCGGCATCGCTGATGGCGGCGATGACCGACATGCGGATGTTGATGAACTCGATAGCCACCAACGGCGGCGTTTTTCCGAATTTGCGGCGGTACGATGCTTCGAACGCACCCTCCAGCGCCAGGCGAGTCGCTTCGGCATCACCAGTATCGTAGGGACCCGCGGGAAGCGCGGCGAGCAGGTTGAAGCCCTGTCCGGCAAAGCGGCCGTCCGCGAAGCGCTCCACGCGCAGGGACGCAAAGCTGTAGCCCGTCTGCGCAATCACCGCGCGTGCGTCGGCCTCCAGCGCGTTGAATGCAGCCTCGAGCGCCGCCCAGTTTCCATCGTCGAGCCGCATGTTGATTGTAGCCACGCGATCGATTTTCGCAGGAGCTGCCAGGAGGCCGAGCGCGGATGCCACGCCTGCGGATGGCGGGCAGATGAGTTGCTTCAGCCCGAGCTTCTTCGCCACGTAGTAACCGTGCAGCGGTCCGCCGCCACCCGTGGTCAGCAGACTGTAATTACGCGCATCACGACCGCGCTCGGCGACGTGAACCCTTGCCGCGCCCGCCATGTTCTCATTGACTACGTCATAGATGCCCCAGGCCGCCTGCACCGCAGTCATGCCGAGCTTCTGCGCCAGCGCCGACACCGCGTGCTCGGCCTTCGCCGCGTCGATGCGAATCGTGCCGCCGGCGAAGTATGCCGGATTGAGATAGCCGAGCATGAGGTTAGCGTCGGTCACCGTGGGCTCGTCGCCACCACGACCGTAGCAGGCCGGCCCGGGTTCGGATCCCGCACTCTGCGGGCCAACCTTGAGTAGACCGATCTCGTCGGTATGCGCAATGCTGCCGCCGCCGGCGCCGATTTCGATCAGCTCGATGGTCGAGATGCGAATCGGCAGGCCGCTGCCTTCGGTAAAGCGCTTCTGACGCGCAGCTTCGAAACCATAAGCGACGAGCGGCTCGCCATCGTCGATCAGCGACAGTTTCGCGGTGGTCCCACCCATGTCGAACGCGAGGAGGTGGGGACACGCTCCACCGAAATACGCGGCTGCCAGTGCCCCTGCGGCGGGACCCGATTCCAGCAGTTGCACGGGCGTGCGCTTCGCTTCGGCCAGATGCGTCATGCCGCCGTTCGACAGCATCAGCAGCAGCGGCGCGCCGATGCCAAGCTCGTGAAGCTGTGTCGCCATCTGGTCGAGATAGTGTCGGGCGAGCGGCTTGATGTAGGCGTTCGCCGCGGCCGTCGATGCGCGATCGAACTCGCGAATCTCGCTTGCAACCTCGTGCGAAGTCGTGATTTCGATCAGCGGAAACTTCATGGCGAGCGCTGCAGCTGCTGCGCGCTCCGCCGCAGGGTTTGCATAAGAATGCAGGAACACCACTGCGATCGACGTCACGCCCCGGTCGACGAGTGTTTGTGCCTGGGCGATTAGCTCCACCTCATCCAGCGGCTTCAGCACAACGCCCGAAGCATCGACGCGCTCTTCGACTTCGAGGCGCAGTTCACGCGATACGAGCGGCGGCGGGTTCTGAATGTTCAGATCGTAAAGCTCGTACTTGCGTTCGCGTCCGAGCTCGAGGTTGTCGCGAAACCCGCGCGTCGTCAGCAGCCCCGTGCGGGCGCCTTTGCGCTCGATCAGCGCGTTGGTAAAGAGCGTCGTCGCATGCACCACACGGCCGATCGCGGCGGGCTCGATGCGTTTTTCGGCCAGCAGCGCTTTCACCCCCTCCAGCACGCCGCGTGAAGGATTGTCGTGTGTGGTGAGAACTTTGCTGCTGAACTGCGCGTCCGCAGCCGGGTCGGTGAGGACGATGTCGGTGAAGGTTCCGCCGATATCGACACCTAAAGAATAGTTGCGGGCCAACTCGGCTTCCTCGTGAAGTGCGGCCTCATCCGCATGATTCATGAACGATGAGCAACGCCACCATGCGTGAGCACGGCTGCGACGCGCCCATCATGCATGCATCACGACAATGCAGCACAGGCTTGCTGCACGCGGCGTCCGGCTTCCGTGAGGGTTTCGATATCGATGGCGAAGGAAAAGCGGATATATGGGCTCACGCCATAGGCGGCACCCTGAATTCCGGCAACACCGTTCTCGATGAGGTACAGCGAAAAATCGTGCTCGGTCGCGACTTCGCGCCCGTTCGGCGCTTTTTTACCCAACACTCCGGCGCAATTGAAGAAGGCGTAAAACGCGCCCCCCGGTGTGCTGCACGTCAGACCGCGAGCCGCGTTGAGCATGGGCACGATGACGTCGCGGCGCCGCTGAAGCTCGCGCGCACGCTCGCTCACGAAACTCTGCGGACCCGTCAGCGCTTCGACGGCCGCCGCCTGACTGATCGAGCACGGGTTCGAGGTGCTTTGCGACTGCAGCTTCGCCATGTTCCTGATGAGCGCGGCCGGAGCGCCGGCATAGCCAATGCGCCAACCCGTCATTGCATACACCTTCGACACGCCGTTGACAGTCAGCGTGCGTTCACGCAACGCCGGCTCGACCTCTGCAATCGTCGCGTACTCGCGCCCGTCGAACAGCAGGTGCTCGTAGATATCGTCGCTCAGCACCCACACGTGCGGATGGCGCAACAGCACTTCGCCGAGAGCCGCGAGCTCGGCGCGGCTGTACACCGCGCCAGTCGGATTCGAAGGCGAGTTGAGCATGAGCCACTTGGTGCGCGGCGTGATCGCGGCGTCGAGCTGGCCCGCCGTAAGCTTGAAACCGCTCGCCTCGTTACACTCGAGCGGCTTCGGAATGCCGTCGGCGACCAACGTCATGTCGAGATACGACACCCATGCCGGCACCGGGATCAGCACTTCGTCCCCCTCGGCCAGGGTCGCCATCATCGCGTTGAAGATGATCTGCTTGGCGCCGCTCGCCACGGTAACTTCGCCGGGCGCGAAGTCGAGGTTATTCTCGCGTTTGAATTTCCCACGGACGGCTTCCTTCAGCTCTTCTGTGCCGTCTACAGTGGTGTAGCGCGTCTCGTTGCGCGCCATGGCTTCGGTCGCAGCACGCTTGACGTTATCGGGTGTCGGAAAGTCGGGTTCGCCGATCGTGAGGCCGATCACGTCCCGGC
>JBKJPI010000219.1:0-3739 GCA_046595235.1 Burkholderiales bacterium
AATTCACGGTCAACCTCACGGCCGCCGGCGCAAGTAAGGTGAACGTGATCAAGGTGGTGCGTGCGGTGACCGGTCTTGGCTTCTTTGAGGCCGAGACCGGTCACCGCACGCACCACCTTGATCACGTTCACCTTACTTGCGCCGGCGGCCGTGAGGTTGACCGTGAATTCGGTCTGCTCTTCGGCTGCCGCTGCGGGAGCGCCGCCGCCTGCCGCCGGGGCTGCTGCGACGGTGGCCGCAGCTGCGGACACGCCAAACTTCTCTTCCATTTCCTTGATGAGGTGTGACAACTCGAGCACGGTCATGTTCGATATCGCGTCGAGAATTTCTGCTGAGGCTACTGCCATGTCTTTTCTCCAGTAAGTTCGAGTATTAAGTTGTCCAATCCCGCTTTAGCCACCGGTCAGGCGGCCTGCTTTTCCCGTTGTTCCTGTAGCGCCGCGAGAGTGCGCGCGAACTTCGCCGGAACCTCGTTCATGGTCCGGACGAGCTTCGCGATCGGCGCCTGCATCGTTCCAAGGAGGGTGGCGAGCAGCTGTTCGCGGCTCGGCATCCTGGCAAGCTCCGCCACCTGTTGCGGCGACATGACCATGTTCGGCATCGCGCCGCCCTTGATCGTGAACTTGTCTACGTTCTCTCTCGAAAAGTCGTACAGCACCTTGGCGACCATGACCGGGTCGGACGAGATGCCGTAGAAGAGCGGACCGACCATCTGGTCAGTCAGCCCCGAAAACGGTGTCTCGGCGACGGCACGGCGTGCCAGGGTGTTCTTCAGGACACGAAGGTAGATGCCCGAGCTGCGCGCTCTTTTGCGCAAATCGGTCATGTTCCCCACGGGAAGGCCGCGGTACTCGGCCAACACGATGGCCTGGGCTTGCGCGACTTCCGCACTCACCTCGGCCACTACCGCCTGCTTTTGCTCCAGATTAAGACTCAAGGTCTTTCTCCTAGTGAAACGACGACCCCAAGTGCAAGGAGCAGACATGACATCAATGTTCTGTCCTCGGGTACGCCGTCTGCGTTGGGCGCTCGTAAAGCTGCGCGATTAAATCTGGGGCTGAAAGCGCCTTCGATCCCAACGGTCTTTGACAACCCACTGACGATGCTCTGTCAATGGCCCAAAGTAATAGCCCCGGACCAATACACCGCGATCCGGGATCCAGGTAATTGTTTACTGCGACTGCTGCGAGAGGGTCCCCTGATCCACGCGGACGCCAACACCCATGGTGCTCGAGACCGATACCTTCTTGAGGTACTGGCCTTTGGCATTCGCAGGGCGTGCACGGTTTACGGCATCGACCAGCGCCTTGAAATTTTCCTCCAGCGCTTCGAGCGTGAATGACGCGCGGCCGATGGTGCACTGGACGATTCCTGCCTTGTCGGTGCGGTACTGAACCTGACCGGCTTTCGCATTCTTCACAGCGAGCGTCACATCCTGTGTCACCGTTCCGACTTTCGGATTCGGCATCAGGCCGCGCGGGCCCAGGATCTGACCGAGTTGCCCCACGACGCGCATTGCATCCGGCGTGGCGATAACCACGTCGAAATCCATCTTGCCGCCCTTGATCTCCGCGGCAAGATCGTCGAAACCCACAAGGTCCGCGCCTGCGTCGCGCGCGGCCTGCGCACGGTCGCCTTGCGCGAAAACGGCTACGCGTACGCTCTTGCCCGTGCCCTGCGGCAGAACGATCGAACCGCGCACCGCCTGATCTGATTTCTTCGCATCGATGCCGAGGTTGATCGAGACATCGACCGACTCGTTGAACTTGGCCGTAGCGTTGTCCTTGATGAGCTTGAGCGCGTCCTGCACCGGGTACAGCTTCATGTGCTCGACTTTGCTGCGAACGGCTTTGTAGCGTTTGGACTCGGCCATTACACGCCCTCCACTTCAATACCCATGCTGCGGGCGCTGCCTGCGATCGTTCTGACCGCGGCTTCGAGATCGGACGCAGTCAGGTCGGGCGTTTTTGTACGCGCGATTTCTTCGACTTGCGCACGCGTGATGCGCCCGACTTTGTCGGTGTGCGGACGCGGGCTGCCCTTGTCGATTTTTGCGGCCTTCTTGATGAGAATCGACGCCGGCGGCGTCTTCATCACGAAAGTAAAGCTCTTGTCCGCGTAAGCGGTGATCACGACCGGAATCGGGAGGCCCGGCTCCAGCTTCTGCGTCTGGGCGTTGAACGCCTTGCAGAATTCCATGATGTTGAGACCGCGCTGGCCAAGCGCGGGGCCGATCGGGGGCGACGGATTCGCCTTTCCCGCCGGCACCTGAAGTTTGATCAGGCCAACGACTTTCTTTGCCATTCAGACTCTCCTGTGGGTCCAAGCGGGCGCCTTCGCGCCCTCCCCCTGAATACACGTCGCGAAGTGCAAACCTACTTTGCGCCGGCACCTCAATTTGAACTGAATCGCTGGCAAAGCCAGCCGATTACAGCTTGAAACTGCCACGAAATAGCGAACGCGTTGCCGACCACTCGACTCTTCGTGGGTCTTGCTGTTTCTTCACCAAGGCGCCGGGCCGCCCCAAGCCTTGGTGTCTAACTCTGCCGTTCCGGCCAAAAGTAGGTTTCCACTTTCGGACGAATTGGGTCAGGCCTTTTCGACCTGCCCGAAATCCAGCTCTACGGGCGTCGAGCGACCGAAAATCGTCACCGACACGCGCAGCTTGTTCTTGTCGTAGTTCACGTCTTCGACATTGCCGTGGAAGTCCGCGAATGGGCCATCCTTCACACGCACGGCTTCGCCGACTTCGAAGAGCACCTTCGGACGCGGCTTCTCAACGCCTTCCTGGATCTGGTGCAGGATGTTTTGCACTTCCTTTTCCGAAATCGGCGTGGGCTTCGTTGCTGTGCCACCGACGAACCCGGTCACTTTCGGTGTGTTCTTGACGAGGTGCCAGCTGTCGTCAGTCATGTCCATCTCGACCAGCACGTAGCCCGGGAAAAACTTCCGTTCGCTGATGTTTTTCTGGCCGCTTTTCATTTCAACCACTTCTTCGACAGGCACGAGAATCTGTCCGAACTGCTCCTGCATTCCGGCTCGCGAGATACGGTCCAGCAACGTACGCTGAACGCTCTTTTCGAAACCCGAGTACGCGTGCACGACATACCACTTCTTGCTCATCATTCACCCGTGCCCAGAAACTTCTTCACGACCCACAGCAGCGTCGAATCGACGGCCCACAGGAAAAGTGCCATCACCAGAACGAATACGAAGACATAAGCCGTCGTCTGGAGGGTTTCCTTGCGGGTCGGCCAGACCACCTTTTTGGTCTCGGCCACCGACTCCTGCGCATACACGTAAAAATGCTTGCCCGCCGCCGTCGTCCAGAAAACGAACGCCGCCGCCGCGAAGCCTGTCAAAACTGACGCCAGGCGGACGATCGCCGGGCTTTCCCCGAAGTAGTAGAAACCTGCAAGTCCTGCTATCACGAGCAACGCTGCCAGTACTATTTTTATCTTATCTGCCATCTACTTACACCCGGTGGGGTTCCTAAGATTCACGTGCTGCCTCTGAAGTTCCCGCCGGGTGGCAGGCCAGGAGGGAATCGAACCCCCAACCTTCGGTTTTGGAGACCGACGCTCTGCCAATTGAGCTACTGGCCTAAACCCTTTCGTCGCAAAGTGCACACCTACTTTGCGCCGGAACGACTAATTTGAACTGAATCGCGGGCCAAGCCCGACGATTCACCTTGAAACTGCTACGAAACACCAGCGTCCTGCTCCTACTATTTGGAAAC
>JBKJPI010000228.1:0-3139 GCA_046595235.1 Burkholderiales bacterium
TTTCATCGCGGCTTCGAGCGCGGCCTTGGCCGGTTTCGCGAGGTCCGGCAGCACGACATCGAGTGCATACAGTTTGTGGAAATAGCGATGCCGGCCGATCGGCGGGCACGGACCCCCATAGCCCGTACGATCGAAATCATTCGTGCCGTCGAGCGTCCCCTGAGGTAGCGCCTTGACGGCTTCCGGCAATCCGCTCGAGGTCACAGGGATGTTGTAGAGCACCCAATGCACCCACGTCGTCTGAGGCGCCTTGGGATCAGGGGCGTCAGGATCGTCGACGATGAGTGCGAAGCTCTTCGCATTTGGCGGCACACCGGACCACGCGAGCGGCGGCGAAATGTCACTGCCCTCACACGTGTACTTTTGGGGGATGTCGCGGTTATGCACGAAGGCTGTCGACGTCATCTTGATCGTCGCTGCATCTTTCCCCGCGGCGGCAGCCATCGCGCCCGACGCGGGTGTCGCAAGCGCGGCGAACGTGAACAGACTCAATATCAAATTATGCATAGCGGCCCTCGCCTTGTGCTGGTAAGTCAAACGTATCCCCGTTCAAGCGGAGGCTAGCGACTAGTGCGGCTCGTTCCAGCCGGTCGTCTTGGCACCTTCGGTTGCGATCAGGACGAACGCCATCACACACGGCTCCTTGCCGCGATTGTTCCAGTTGTGCAGCGTTCCGCGTTGAATCACGACATCGCCCGGCTTCAGATGAACCTCGCCGTCCTCCATCTCCATCCACATCTCTCCGGAGAGACAGATCGCGTAATCGACTGAGTCGGTCTTGTGCCAGCGTGCGACGTTGTTCGGCTCATAGCGACCATAGCGGAACACCGATCCGCCGGCGAGGCTGGTGCCGAGCTCCCACGTGTTCGGGTCGTCCTCGGTGTTCTCCGCAGGCAGTTTCTTCGTCGCCCACATCGGAATGTTGTCGAAGCCGGGCCGCAGATTGATGGGCTCGATCTCCGCGTCCCACTTGATGCAGCTTTTTCCTTCTTTATTGAAACCTGTTACGACTCTGCGGCCTTTGATGTTCATTTGAAGCGTCTCCGTTCTTGCGTCTAACGTGTTTCGCGTAACCGCTCAGCCGATCAGTCGGCTTTGATGTTCGCGCTCTTGATCACCTTGGCCCACTTCTGCGTCTCGGCCTGGATGTAGCCAGTGAATGCTTCAGGGGTGCTCGACGTCGCGATGATGCCCGCGTCGAGAAGGCGGGTCTTCACATCGGTCATTGCAAGCGCCTTCGCTGTCACGGAATGAATTCGCATGACGATCTCGCGCGGCGTGCCGGCCGGCGCGAAAAAGCCGTACCAATTGTTCACTTCGAAACCTTTGAGACCCGCCTCGGCGATCGTCGGAATCTGCGGCATCCGCTCGTAACGCTGGTTGCCCGTCATTGCGAGCGCGCGAATGCGGTTCGCCTGGATTGCGCCAACCGCCGTCGCAACCGTCGAGAACACGAGCTGCACCTGGCCGCCGATGAGATCGAGCATGGCAGGCGCGCCGCCCTTATACGGAATGTGCACCATCTTCACGCCGGCCATCACATTGAATACTTCGCCGGCAAGATGGTCGGTGGCACCCGGACCGGAAGACCCGAAGTTGAGCTGCCCCGGGTTCTGCTTTGCGACCGCGATGAATTCCTTCACCGTCTTCGCTGGCAGCGAAGGGTGCACCACCAGAACGTTGAGCGCGTTTGCAACCTGGCCGATTGAGACAAGGTCCTTCTGCGGATCGTAGGGCATTTTGCTGTAGAGGCTGGGATTGATTGCGATATTACCGATCGTTCCCAGCACTATTGTGTACCCGTCTGCCGGGGCCTTGGCTGCCAGATCGACACCCACCATACCGCCTGCGCCGCCGCGGTTGTCGACGATGATTTGCTGGCCCAGCGCCGCCGAGAGCCTCGGTGCAATCGCCCGTGAAGTGATGTCAGCGCCGCCCCCCGGTGCGAACGGACTGATGAGCCGGATCGGCTTCGAGGGATACGCCTGCGCGAAAGCAGTCGCGCTCGCGAGCGTGAGCACGGCGCCGATGAAAAGCTTCCTTGTTCCTGACATGGTTTACCTTTATTGATTTCGGATCAGAGCCGAGGCACTTTCAGTAGAGCTTACCGGCCGACTCGATAGCGCTCGATCTCGGCAGCATCCGGTATGCATCCCAGGCCCGGTCGATCGCCCAACGTAACACAGCCCTTACTTATGCTGAAGCCTTCGGGCAAAAATTGCGTGCGCAGCGCATTTGGATTTGCGTCGACTTCTCCCCATCCTGTAGCGCCGGATGCCGCCAGGAGATGCAATGCTGCCGCAAGCCCGACACCGCCACCGAGCCAATGCGGACAGAACTGCACATCGGCTTCGCGTGCGTTGCGGGCAATTTCGAGGCAGCCGCTGAACCCACCCCATTTGGCTGCGTCGGGCTGAATGAACTTCAGCGCACCGGATGAGACGGCGGCGCCGAGGCCGTCGTAGCCGCGGAGATTCTCACCGGCTGCGAGCGGGATGTTGGATGCGCGTGCGAGTGCCTGCCAGCGCTCGATCGGTTCATCCGCGGGAATCGGTTTTTCGATCCAGGCGAGTTTGAATTTTTCGAGCCGGCAGGACGCCTCGATCGCGGCTTCGAGATTCCATCGCTGGATGGCGTCGACCATGATCTGTCGGCCCGCGCGATCGGCGCATCGAGTACGAAGGCTTCGATCCGTGCGGGTTGCACATCCTGGTCCGGCATTGAAAAAGTCCTCGAGCGACTCCGAGGTCGCGGCTGTGCAATGATACAGCCCGGTTTCAAGCGCGTTCCGCGCTTGAGGAACAAGGGGAGGTGTGCATGCGGATGCGGGCAGCGAGCGGTGTGACTCGATCGGTAATCGTGTGCGCGGCCGAGGGCGTGCGGTTCGCGAGCGCATGGCAACTCATTACTGTAGAGCGCGCGTGATTACTCACGTCACCCCGTTCGTCGTAAACCTCTCGCCCAAGTCGAACTGGTTTTTCATTCGCGTCGAAAGCGATGAAAGCGCCAAAGGCTATGGCGAAGCGACGCTCTACGGCTGGGAAAAACTCCAGCTCGCGTATCTCGAGCAGCTGAGTGCGGGGCTGGTCGGTCGAACCGTGGAGCAAGCGCTCGCGCAGGTCCGCGTACAGCCGGCCTC
>JBKJPI010000413.1:0-2732 GCA_046595235.1 Burkholderiales bacterium
CACGCGGTTCGCAACCGCGGCGTACATGGTGATCATCGCGCCGATCATCGCGCCGATCGAAAAAATGATGGAAAGCGTTAGCCCCAGGTAGCGGATGAAGGTGGAGAGCGCTTGCGACTGCTCCTCGTAGAACGTGCGCTCGCGCTTTACATCGACGGTCGCGCGCGGGTCCGATTCGATCCCCGCTTTGATCGCATCAAACGCAGCGGGAGAGACAAGCCGCGCGACAATCGACGAATAGTTCTGGCGCCGGAACGATTGCATGAGCTGGTCGGCATCGGCCCAGACTTCAGACTCGAAAGCCGAACCGCCGCCGTCGAAGATGCCGACGACCCGCCACTCGCGTCCGCCGAACCTGAGCACTGCCCCGAGGGACGCGCCGTCGAAGCGGTCCGCCAGGCTTTTGCCGACCACGATCTCGGATGAACCCCGGACGAACGTGCGGCCCTGAACCATCGTGACCTGCGGCCGCAGGGAAAACGCAGCCGCGCCCACTCCGCGCGTCGTCACGTTCGTCGCCTGGCCGCTGCCGCGTTTCGGGAGCGTGATGAGGATGACCGACTCCTTGGAAACCAGCCGTTCGCCGTTGATCCCGATAGCAACCTGCGGCTGAGATTCGATGAGTGCCGCCTGCACGCGATCCACTGAGCTCGAAATCTCTGCCCCCGCGGCCCTGCGTGTCACGAGAATATTGTCGGATTGCCCGGTTGCTACGAGGGTTTCGCGCAAACCGGTGTCGAGCATTTGCACGGCCGCAAAAACGAAAACGACCAGCGCCATGCCCCCGGCGGTCAGCAACGTGGTGAGCTTGCGCGTCCACAGATTTCTCAACGTGTAACGGATCGGAATGACCATGCGCTTCCCGCCTATCCGATCGCTCTCAGGCCTTCGACGATGCGCAGACGCGCAGCGCGGCGCGCAGGAAGTGCCGCGGCGATGACGCCGACGGCCACGGCGCAGACCAGTTGCAGCAGAATCGTCTGGTTCGAGACTTCGAACACCGGGAAGAGGGTTCCCATCTGTTTAGCGAACCAGTCGCCAATCGGGAACGTCAGTGCGATGCCGAGGATGCAGCCCACACACGCGATCGCCAGCGATTCCCCGTAGATGAGCCCGGCAACGTAGCTCGGTGCAAAGCCGAGGGCTTTCAAAGTTGCGTGCTCTCCCACTCTTTCGCGGGCCGTCATCGCCATCGTGTTGGCCATGACCGCGAGGATGATGAAAATCACGACGAAAGAAACGATGCGAATCGCGATAACGATCGCTTCGGTCTGCTTTACGAATCCAATCTGAAAAGCCTGCTCGGTCTCGGTGAGCGTCTCCGCAACCGAATTGCGAAACTGCTGGTCGATCGCCTCACTGACGGCCGCAGCGCGGTCGACGTCGTTCACTTCGACTACGAAGATGCCCGCCTGGTTGGCACGCTGCGGAGCGCGCTTGCGCATCGACTCGTTCAGGTAGTCCCAGTGGAAAAAGAACTGTGAGGTGTCGGTCTTGGCTTCACCCGCGTCGTAGATCGCCTGCACGACGAATTCCCAGTTGCCGGGAAAGATCGTACCCCTGAGCGGGATCATGTCGCCGACTTCCCAGCCGTGGGTCTGCGCGAGCTTGCGGCCGACGACGGCGCCTTTGCGATCCCGCAGAAACGCCTTGAACTCGTCTTCGGGGATGCGGTACTCGGGGAACATCGAGAAGTACGGCACCGGCTCCACGGCGAACTGCGGGAAGAAATTCTTCGGCTCTTTGTAAACGCCCGCAAACCAGTTCGCCGCAGCAACCGTTTTCACGCCCTCGATTCCGCGAATCTTGCCGCGATAGTGCATGGGGAGGGGGACAACGAGAGACACTGCGTTGCGCGTGATCAGCCGATTTGGCGCCGCACCTTCCGCGCCCGCATACCATGCGTCGACGATCGTCTGGAGCAGCCCGAACGAAAGGAATGCCACGACGAAGCCGAGCACCGTAAGCCCGGTCCGCAGCTTGTGGCGCATCGCGTTGCGAAAGATCAGCTTGAAGAAGTGCATTCGCGCATCAGCCTTCGGTCAAGACGCCTTTCTCGAGATGACGCGTGGTGCGTGCATAGCGCGCAGCGTTCGGGTCGTGTGTAACCATGATGATCGTCTTGCCCAACTCGCTGTTCAACCGATCCATGAGGTTCAGGATCTCTTCCGCGGATGCACGATCGAGATCGCCCGTGGGCTCGTCGGCGACGAGAATCGTCGGGTCGCTGATGATCGCGCGCGCGGTCGCGACGCGCTGCTGCTGTCCGCCCGAAAGCTCGGAAGGGAAATGTTCCATGCGATCGCTCAGGCCGACCATCTCGAGCGCAGTTTCGACGTGACTCTTGCGCTTCGCAGCAGTCAGGTTCGTGAGGAGCAGTGGCAGCTCCACGTTCTCGAACGCGCTGAGCACCGGCATGAGGTTGTAGAACTGGAAGATGAACCCGACGTGCTCGGCGCGCCAGTCCGCGAGGTCGGCTTCCGACATGTCTGCGATATCGATATTTGCGACACGCAGCACGCCGCCGTCGGGTTTATCGATTCCCGCTATGAGGTTGAGAAGCGTGCTCTTTCCCGAGCCTGAAGGACCCATGAGCGCGACGAAGTCGCCCGCCGAGATCTCGAGTGTGATGTCATTCAGTACCGGGACGATCTGGTCGCCGCGGCGATAAGACTTGGAGAGATGCCTGATGTCGACGAGGGAGCCAATGGTCATGACATCAGCGAATCACT
>JBKJPI010000272.1:0-2976 GCA_046595235.1 Burkholderiales bacterium
GTTGGCGATGAAATGCCCGCGGCTTCGCTGATTCGGTTCCAGGCCGTCGTTGAAACTGCTGAACGTGGTGATGGGCATGCAATGGTCTCCTGAAATGATCATCGACTATGCGCGAAATGGCGCACCGTGCCACTTGGCGGACCCCATCTTTCATGGGCGGGGCTGATCAGTCGACTTCAATTGTCTGCGTTTAGGAGCCCCAAAGCAAAAAGCCCGCAACGACAAAAGCCCGCAACGATTGCTAGCGACGGGCCCCTCTGAAGGATGGCTCCGCGCCTCGGTCAAACGGTTCAGAGGGCCTAATCGTTGCTCAGGGAGCGCTGGTGGTGGCCGCCGCGTAGCGCTCGGGGATTGAAAGTCCCGATCGTTCATCATCCCACGCCATTGCACTCATCTTCCAACCCGCGGGAGTCAGCACGAACTGGGTGGAGATCATTCCACGGGCACTGAACAGAACGCCTTTCATGGCGCCGGACTTTGCGTACGAGCTGAACCGGTGAGCCACGTTGCCGAAGATCTCCGTGGTTTCTGATAGCTCCGTTTCGCTGAAGCGCGTGAGCTCGCCAGAACGCACCAGGTCCTGGCGGGGTTCAATGAACTGACGGACGCTACAAATCTCAGGTGCTGATCCGGTGTTCTTCACGAGCAGACCGGCGTCAATAAAGAGCGCATGGATGATCTCGTAGGGAGGGACCTCGCCAGTCTCGAACGACACTGCCCGAAAGAACTCGACGATCAGTCGATCGAGCTCCGCCTTTACGGCAGTGCGGTCGAATTGGTTCATGCGCCACTCCTGGTACGGATCGCATTGTGTGCCCTGTTCGTGTGACGAGCACTGCTGGCCAAGGGTGCTATGCGTACGTAGCCAGTGGGCAAGGTCAGTAGGGGGTGAAGGCAATGAAGGCGGCGATCCTTCCCCAATACCGAGGCCCTATCCAAAGGCGCGAGCTATATAGTCATTGCATGAGCTTCGATGTTGCCGCCGACGCCTATGACGGTTTCATGGGGAGGTACTCGCGTTTGCTTTCCTGCCAACTTGCGGACTGGGCAGCGGTGAGCACCGGACAGCGTGTGCTCGATGTCGGCTGCGGTACCGGCGCGCTCACGGGCGAGTTGGTCATACGGCTTGGAGCCGCCGCAGTGGTAGCTGTCGATCCATCCGAGCCTTTCGTTGCGGCGACTCGCGAGCGCCATCCCGGGGTGGACGTCCGTGTATCCACAGCTGAGCGCCTGCCGTTCCCGGCCGCGACGTTCGATGCGACGCTGGCCCAGCTCGTCGTTCACTTCATGAAGGATCCGGTGGCAGGGCTGGCCGAGATGGGTCGCGTGACCCGTCGGGACGGCATTGTTGCCGCTTGCGTCTGGGATCACGAAGGCGGTGAGGGTCCGCTTGAAATCTTTTGGGGTTCCGCACGAACTCTCGATTCCAAGATAGACGGTGAGTCCAAGCTGGCGGGCGCTCGCAAGGGGCATCTGGCAGAGCTCTTCAAGGCAGCCAAGCTGCACCGGATCGAGTCGACAGCACTCTCCGTAAGCCTCGAACATGCGACCTTCAATGACTGGTGGGAGCCGTTCCAACGCGGCGTGGGCCCGGCAGGTGCCTACCTCGCCAGTCTCGGCGCGGACCAACGCCAGGCGCTGCGCGAGGAATGCTTGCGGCGGGTGCCCTCCGAGCCATTCGCTGTCACTGCCGTGGCCTGGGCCGCGCGAGGAATGGCATAGCGGCCTCGCCTTCTAGAACCGTCTTTTGGCATTGTCCCAGCGAAGTCGTCAAAGGCGGTGAAGGCGGTGTTACCGACCCAATACCGCCCCAGGTCGCCCGACGTTGACGAACGGTTCCATGTAGAAGCCAATCATTGTCCGTTGCTTGTCGCGGAGTTCACATGTCAACAGCTTCCATGCGGAGATCAGCAGGTGTGCTCCCATTTGGCGCTGGCACGGCGACATTGCTCGTGCGCACGCGCGTAGAAGGAACGTCAGCCTGTCATCGTAGGTGGGAAAAGTGGTCCTTTTAAAGGGGGTGTCCCTATATGGCATCGGTCATGGCCCTTTGAGAACGTCCTGTGGTGGTGGTCCCGACGACCCTCGCGCCAACCGCCCGTCGTCACGTGAACCGTGCCCGATCGCTAGGCAGCCCAGTCGGTGTCCGTAGAACGGGCGCTCTCGCTTTCCGTGCACTGATACGCATAACCCGCATGCTGGGGTTCCCCCGCGCCGGCCTTGTTAATTTAGGCTTGGCTCTGCACACGCAGCGGGATTCGAAACATGGGAAAAGTACACCGAATAAAAGAACGCTCCCCCGACGGAGAGGCTCAGCTGTTGGGCGGGCAAGCGCACATTGGCTACGCGGACGAAGACGCCAAGGACTCGACCCAATCCAGCGTGGCCGTCGACTGGATGAACGAGATTTTGCTTAGCTGGTACACGATGCGGAACCGCGTCGTCGACACCCTACCCAGCATCGACAGTCGCGAAAGCCAGTGCGCCGCCTAGCTTCGCTAAGTCAGGACGAACGCGCGCCGACGCGCTGTAAAAATGGGAGCGGTGATACAGCGCCTGCTCATGCCTCTTTGTTGCGGTGGGGGGTGGCCCCATCGAAAAACCCACTTTCCTCACTTCAGCTATATCGCGAAGTTCCCCAGCGACCTGCCACTCGCCAGGGCATCCCGCAGCCACTGCGGTCGGGGTCCTCTGCCTACCCAGGTGTTGCCATCCCCGTCGCGGAGTAAGCGTCCGGCCAACCCGTCTTGACGACGGCTGAAGCGATCAGGCGGTGACGCGCACGGACTGCCAGCGATGCGGCAGCAACTCGCCGATGCGGCTGGCCGGCTGCAGGCGAAGAGAGCGGATAAAAGCGTTCGCGATACGTGCTTGTACATTGCTGCTCCTGATAGTCGGCCGTATGGTGGCGAACCAATTCTGGATCCCTTCCGAACGGTAAGCAATAGCCCAGGAGGCCGGTTTCCGTGGGTAGGT
>JBKJPI010000007.1:0-10072 GCA_046595235.1 Burkholderiales bacterium
CTCGGCGCGATGCTGCTGATGTATGACGAAAATTGCCGCTACGTCACGAGCACGCTCACGCCCGGCTGGAACCGCCTGAAACCCGGACTTCGCTACGCGCTCCTTTGCGGTGACGATGCACCGGTGCTGTTCGAACAGGGCGACATCGGTTATCAGATCGAGCGCCACTCACCGTGGATTCCGAAAGAGAACGTGCGCTGGTCCTACTCGTGGATCAAGGGCGCGGCAGGTGCCGCATCGCTGCAGCAGGTGAAGAAATTCACCAACGCGATCAAGCAGGAAATGAAGAAAAGCAACGTCGCGGGCGCGAAGCTCGGCGTGGACTTCATCGACATCAACATGATCCAGATGTTCAAGGACGAAGGCGTCGACTGGGTCGACGGCATGACGCCGATGATGGAAGCGCGCGCAATCAAGAACGTCGACGAGCAGGAGTGTCTGCGCATGGTCGGCGCGATCGGTGACGCGGCGCACTGGGAATTCATGAAATTCCTGCAGCCGGGCCGCACCGAAAACCAGCTGACTGCGCACATCATGGAATATCTGTACAACATTCCGGGAATGGAAGACGTGGAGGACGTCATCGTGTCTTCCGGTCCGAACACATGGCCGAACTGGCGGAACTTCTCCGACCGCATCGTCAAGCCCGGCGACATCGTGTTCATGGATCTCGCGGCGCTCACGTGGAACGGCTACAAGTCGTGCTACTACCGCACCTACTGCGCCGGCAAGGAGCCCTCGCAGGAGCAGAAGGATATCTACGCCACCGCACTCAAGTGGCTGTATGACTCGATCAAGGAAGTAAAAGTGGGCGCGACCACCAAGGACATTGCGTCGAAGTGGCCGTCTGCGAAGGAAGCCTGGGGTTACCAGGAGGAAGATCAGGCCGCCGCGAACCTGTGGGGCCATGGCCTCGGGCTCGCACAATACGACCCGCCGGTCATCTCGCGCATCTGGTCTCTCGATCACCCGGTCGAAATCAAGGAAGGCATGGTGTTCGCGCTGGAAACCCAGCACGGCAAAATGCTGCAGTGGGGTGTCCGCATCGAAGAGATGCTGATCGTGCACAAGGACAAGATCGAGATCGTTTCGAACTTCCCGGTCGAGCAGATCTGCGTCGTCGATCCGATGCCGGGTTACTCGACCCTGGCCGGCCGCTAGACGCCGGTACCCCGACCCTCCGCTGTCCCCGTGCGCGGGATGAGAGGTGGGTCGGGGCATCATATTTCATGACAGCACAGACCCGCACCGCCCTACTCGAGCGGCCGCGCCACTTCGAGCTTGTCGACCGGCCGATGCCGCAGGCGGGCCCGGGCGACGTGATCGTGCGCGTAGCGGCAACGGCAGTGTGTCATACCGACCTCGGTATCTTTACGGGCGATCACCCGGGCGTGAAATACCCCGTAGTCATGGGGCATGAAGCGACCGGCACAGTCGAAAGCCTTGGCGATGAAGTCAGCGGCCTTAAACCCGGCCAGCCGGTGATCATCAACCCGATCATTTCGTGCGGACACTGTGACTCCTGCAAGCGCGGCCTCGAGCATCTCTGCCGCAATGCCGGCCTCTTCGGGCGCGAAGTCGACGGCTCGATGAGCGAGTATGTACGGCTTGCCTCCCGCTACGCACATCCATTGCCGGTTGAGCTACCGCTTGCGGATGCGACCCTGATCGAAACGCTCGCCACCGTGAGGCACGCACAGGACCGTCTCGGGGTCGTAGCTGGGGAATCGGTCGTGGTCCTCGGTCAGGGCACAACCGGGCTTCTGCACACGCGCCTTGCCGTTCTCGCTGGCGCGAACCCGGTGATTGCGATTTCGCGCAGCCGCTGGAAGCTCGAGATGGCCGAGCAGATGGGCGCGCATCACGTGCTGGATACCGGCGCTGAGCGCGCGGTCGAGGAAGTGCTTCGTCTCACCGGCGACGGAGGCGCGGACGTCGTGATCGATACGGCAGGTGGTGCGGCAACGCTCAAAGCAGGCATGGATATGTTGCGGCCCGGCGGGCGCCTCTCGCCGTACGCGGTCAGTCACGAATGCTGCGCCGAGTTCACGACCTTTCCGCTGTACTACAAGGAAATGAGCATCATCGGCTCACGGGCGCTGACGCACGCCGACATGCAGCCGTCGATCGATCTCGTGGCGTCAGGGCGGATCGATGTCTCGCACTTCGTGAGCGCCACCTATCCGCTGGACGAGGCGCCCGAAGCCTTCAGGGAATACGAAGCGCACCCGGGGAAGGTCTTGCGCATCGTGATTGCCGCTGACACTCAATGACGCCCCCTCCTCACCCAAGCAACGCAGTTAAAGAGCACACGCAATGAGCCCATTCATCGTCCCGATCGATTCCGCCGAGGCTGCTGACGCAGACCGTTTCGGCCCCAAAGCGGCCAATGTCGCAGCACTCGGCCGCGCGCGCCTGCCGATCCCGGCAGGCTTCTGTCTTGGTGCGGACGCGTATCGTTTCCAGCTCAAAAACCTCGGCCTGGAGGCGGATGCGCGCGGTGCGTTCAGCACCGAGGACGGCGCAAAGGCGCGCCGGCACGCACTCAACATGAAGCTCGGCCTCATGGACCGACCGATTGCACCGGAGATACTTCAGCCGTTGCTCGAGGCGCGGCGAAATCTGATCGAAGAGACCGGTGCCCTGATGGTGGTGCGCTCATCAGCGCTGGTCGAGGATCGCTCAGGCTCCAGCTTTGCGGGGCAATTCGAGAGTTTCGTGGGACTCGAAAGCGAAGAGGATTTCATCACCGCAGTGCGCTCCTGCTGGGCGGCGCTGTGGGCGACGCGCGCGTTGCGTTACATGGCCACGCACGATCTCGATCCCGCGGATACCGCGATGGGCATCCTGGTGCAGCCCCTGGTGTCTGCAATCGCATCGGGCGGGGGCCTGAGCGAAACCGCGGACGGCGGAATGCTGCTGTCTGCGACGTGGGGTCTCGGTTCCGCGATCGCGCAAGGTGAAGTCACGCCGGATCGCTACGAGCTCACACCAGCCGGCAAGCTTTTGCGTATCGTTGCCGGCCGCAAGGACCATCAGGTCGGGTGCGTTCACAAGGGCGAGCCGGTCGCGAGCGTCGTCGACAAATCGCTGATCGAAAAGCCCTGTCTGGATGCGGCGCAGATCGAAGCGCTCGCAGCGCTGCTTCGCCGCACCGCGACCTTCATGAACATGCCGGTTGAGATCGAGTGGGCCATGGACGCAGCCGGATTCAAGATGCTGCAGGCGAGGCCGCTTCACGTCCAGGCAGCAGCAGTGCCGGACGACATCTGGATGCATCACCCGCGGCTGACCGGCCACCCCGCCGGGGTCGGCTGGGGCTCGGGCCGCGCGCGCATCGTGAACTGCGAATGCGAGCTGACAACCGTCACGCAGGGTGACGTTCTCGTGACCAAATCAGCCGGACCCGCTCTTGCCCACATCCTTCAGCGCGTCGCAGGCGTCGTGGCCGAGCGCGGTGGGAGTACATCTCACCTTGCGTCACTCGCGCGCGAACGCGGCATCCCGATGGTGCTCGGCGTCCACGAAGCCACAAGCAAAATTCCAGACGGTGCGATGATTGCAGTCGACGGCGTTGCGGGCGTCGTGCGCTGGATGCACGCTACTGCGAAAGCCTGATCGTCGAACGCGTAGCAATGCTCTTCCGCGCCCGCGCGGATCACAAATGCACGAGGAGATGACATGACACAGCGCATACGCGGCATCACCGACGACGAGGCAACGGGCGCAGTAAAAGACGTATTCGACGCGTCGAACCGTCTGCTTGGCCGCACGGCGAACCTGCTCAGGATCCTTGCCCACTCGCCTTATCTCGCGCGATGGTTCCTGCCGCTCGTCGCAGCCGTGCGTCAGCCGACTGCGGGTGCGGTCTCGCCCGCCAGGCTGCGCAACCTTGCGGTCCTCAAAACCTCAACCATCAACGGCTGCCGATACTGAACGGAACACAATCGAGTGCTTGGTCAAGCACTGGGACTGACGGACGCCGAGTTCGACGAAGTGGCGGGCGACTACCGGGCCAGTGCGCTCTTCGACGCACGCGAAAAAGCGGTGCTCGCCTGGTCCGAAGCGATGACGCTCAACACCGCCAAATCAGATGACGTTGCGTGGAATGAATTGCGTGCACTCTTCAACGAAGCCGAGATCGTCGAAATCTCGCTCGCGTGTGCCATGTTCAATATGATCAACCGCCTCAATGACTCCTTCCGAACCGAGCTCGAGAGCGAGGAATACAACCGGCGGCAGCACGGCGCGGTGGGCGTGACAAAGGAAGCGCTGCAGGAATACGCCTGCATCGTTTGCAAAACCGGCCCGGGATCGTGACCCAGCCTCGCATTTTCATCACCCAGCCCGTGCATCCGGGCGCGATCGAAAGACTGCAGTCGGTCGCCACGGTGGAGTGGAACCCCGACCCACTGCGCATCCTCACCAAAACGGAGCTCCTGGCGGCGACGCGCAAAAACGACATCCTCTTTTGCCTGTTGCAGGACCATGTCGACGCCGAGGTGATCGCTGTGAATCCAAGCCTTCGGGCAGTGGCGTCGATGACGATCACCCCGGCCGACATCGACGTCTCAGCCGCGAGCGCACGCGGGATTCCGGTCACAGTAATACCTGCGGTCCTTCTCAACGATGCGACCGCGGACCTTGCGTGGGCCCTGCTCTTTGCCGTCGCGCGACGGGTCGCAGAAGGCGATCGATTGATGCGCGCCGGCACCTTCCCCGGCTCTCAATCCTCGTTTATGGAAGGCGGCGCCGTCTCGCGCAAGACTCTCGGGCTGGTGGGCATGGGCGGGGTTGGTCGCGCAGCAGCGCAGCGCGCGCGCGGGTTTTCCATGCGGCTCCTGTATCACGATCCCACGAGGATCGATGCCGCGGCTGAGGCGGAGCTCGGATTGACCTGGGTGCCGCTGGATGCGCTCCTTGCCCAGGCCGATTTTGTCTCATTGCACGCCCGTTTGACGCCGGAGACGCGCCACCTCATCGGCGAGCGCGAGCTTGCGCTGATGAAGCGAAGCGCCTACCTGATCAACTCGGCGCGCGGCCCCCTCGTCGACGAAGAGGCACTCGTGCGTGCCCTCGAGTCAGGTGTCATCGCAGGCGCGGGACTCGATGTCTACGAACACGAGCCGCGCCCACATCCGAAGCTCCTCGCGATGCCGAACGTCGTGATGACGCCCCACGTCGGCAGTGCCGTCGGCGAGTTACGTGCAGTCATGGCAAACGTCGTCGTGGATAACATCATGGCGGTGCTGGAAGGGCGCGAGCCGCCGAACTGCTGGAACGCTGACATCTACAGGAAAACGCATGCCTGACAAAGCCAAGGTCGTACTGACGGATTACGTCTGGGATTCGCTCGAGGTCGAAAAGAAAACGCTGGCGGGCCTCGCCGAACTCGTGCCGCTTCAGACCAAGAAGCCGGAGGAATTCATCGAGCAAGCCGCGGATTGCGACGCGCTCCTGAACACATATGCGGGCCCCATTACAGCGGAGGTCATGGGCCGCATGCCGAAGTGCAAGATCATCGCGCGCTACGGAATCGGAGTCGATACGATCGATCTCGACGCTGCAACCGCCGCCGGCATTATCGTGACGAACAACCCTTCGTACTGCATCGAAGAAGTGGCTGAGCACACGATGGCGCTCATGCTCGCAGCCGCACGTAAAGTTGCGTTTTACGACCGCCTCGTTCGCAGCGGCCGCTGGGAAGTGCCGCCGGGTAAGCCCATGTTCCGCCTCGATGGAAGCACCGTCGGGCTCGTCGGCTTCGGTAATATCGCGCGTGCTGTGGCCTTACGTGCTGCCGCGTTCGGAATGAACGTCCTTTACACTGACCCATTCGTTAAACAGGACCAGTTCGACGTGCCTGGCGACTCGGTGCCCCTTGATGAGCTCCTGCGCGAGTCCGATTTCATCTCGATCCATCCCCCGCTGATGCCGCAGACGCGCAAGATGATCAATGACGACGCCTTTGGCAAAATGAAGAAAACAGCCTGGCTCATTAACTGCGCACGCGGACCCATTGTCGATACGGACGCGCTCGTGCGCGCGCTGGACGCGAAGAAGATCGCAGGCGCGGCGCTCGACACGACCGATCCGGAGCCGCTCCCGAATCCGCACCCGCTTCGCGATCGCGACAACGTCATCATCAACCCACACGTCGCCTGGTACAGCGAGCAGGCGATGGTTGGACTTCAGGCCGGCGCTCCCGGCGAAGTGCGCCGCGTGCTGACGGGCGAATGGCCGGAGAACGTCGTCAACAAGGCGGTGAAGGCTAAGAACCGCGCCGGCCTGTAATCAACATTCAACAAAGGATTGAGAGATGAAACTGTGCCGCTACGGAAACCCCGGACATGAGAAACCCGGCATCATCGATTCGGCGGGCAAGCTGCGAGATCTATCGAAGATCATCGGCGACATCGACGGCGCTGCACTCTCGCCGGAGTCACTGAAGAAGCTGGCTGCCACCAAGCCTGAGTCGCTCCCGCTTGTCGATGGCAGTCCGCGCATGGGCGTGCCGGTCAGCGGGATCTCGAAATATGTCGCAATCGGTCTCAACTACTCGGATCACGCGAAGGAGGCGAACATGGCCGTTCCTTCCGAGCCCATCATTTTCATGAAGGCGCTGTCGTCGATTTGCGGCCCGAACGACGACACGATGCAGCCGAAGAACTCGACCAGACTGGACTGGGAAGTCGAGCTCACGATCGTGATCGGGCGCAAAGCGCAGTACGTTTCGGAAGAGGATTCGCTCAGCTACGTTGCAGGGTACTGCCTTGCAAACGACGTCTCCGAGCGCGCCTTCCAGCTGCAGTCGTCTCAATGGGACAAGGGCAAGGGATGCGACACGTTCGGGCCCCTCGGCCCGTGGCTCGTTACGAGCGACGAGGTGGGCGACCCGCAGAATCTGGAGATGTGGCTCGACGTGAATGGACAGCGCATGCAGAGCGGCAATACGGCAACGATGATATTCGGCGTCAGGAAACTCGTGTCATATTGCAGCCACTACATGACGCTCCTGCCTGGCGACATGATCTGTACCGGCACGCCGCCCGGTGTCGGCATGGGGAAAAAGCCCGAGCCCGTGTGGCTGAAACCGGGAGATGTCGTAACGCTCGGCATCGACAAGCTCGGAGAGCAATGTCAGAAGGTTGTCGCCTACAAAAGCTGAATGGACCTGACGGCGTCGGAGCCATAAACGGCTGAACAACGCCTCATGACATAGCTTTCGGCTCGAGGAGAAGCGCAGCAACTGATCCCATGCCCGCCCGCAATTACTCAGATGTGCTCGACCGCGCGAGAAAGCTGAAACCGGTGCTCGCGGCACGTGCGCGGGCCACGGAGGAGCTGCGCCGAATCCCCGACGAGACGATCGCCGAGCTGCATGAAAGCGGCCTCTTCCGTATCCTCCAACCGCAGCGGGTGGGCGGGCTCGAGCTCCCCTATGAGGCGATCGTGCGCGTCACGGCGATACTCGCGCAAGGCTGCGGTTCTACAGCGTGGGTCACGGCAAATCTCGCAAACCATGATTTCATGCTCGCGCTCTGGCCGTCCGAGGCCCAGGACGATGTCTGGCGCGCCGATACGCGTGCACTTGTCGGCTCTGCACTGATGTTCCCACCAGGTCGCGCCAACAAAGTGGCCGGTGGCTACCGTCTCACAGGCCGATGGAAGTTTTCCAGCGGCATCGACGCCTGCACCTGGACGATGCTGGGCGGCATCGCATCAGCCGACGGCGAAATGCCCGATTACCGTGTTTTTCTTCTCCCCAGAGCCGACTATTGCATCATCGATACGTGGCGAGCCGCCGGGCTTCGCGGAACCGGGAGCAATGATGTCGAGGTGAAGGATGTGTTCGTACCCGAACATCGCGCCCTTTCCGTCAGCCGCATGAAGGGCTGTGCGGCGCCGGGAGCGGACGTAAATCCCGCCGCCCTCTATCGCCTGCCTGTCTTCGACATGTTCCCTTACGTCGTCGCGGCCACGGCACTCGGCATCGCGCAAGGCGCGGTTGAGCAGTTTTCTGAGGACACGCGGCATCGCGTAACTTCGTATTCCACAACGCTGCTTGCCGATCATGCAATGACGCAGGCAAGGCTCGGCGAAGCGGCTGCAGCGGTCGATGCAGCCGAGCTGATTCTGCTCAGCAATTGCGTGCGCGCGATGACGACAGCGGATGAAAGTCGGGTGCCCGGCGCAAGCGAGAAGATTCGGCTGCGCCGCGACGGCGCCTATGCTGCACGCCTGTGCACGCGTGCAGTCGACTTGCTGTTCGAAGCCGGCGGCGGCGAGTTTCTTTACGAAGAGAAACCGATGCAGCGCGCGTTTCGTGATGTTCACGCAGCCCAGGGACATTACGCGCTCGCCTGGGACGTCGCTGCAACCTCGGCCGGAAAGTGCATGCTAGGCATCGCTCCCGATCTTCCGACGTTGTAATGTCCCGCGCGTCCGGCGAAAGTATCGAACCTTTCGACCCACGAGCCTTCCGGGATGCGCTCGGCACTTACGCCACCGGGGTCACGATAGTGACGACGGTCGGGACCGACGGCACGCTGGTGGGCCTTACCTGCAACTCGTTCAGCTCGGTGTCACTTTCACCGCCGCTGATACTGTGGAGCCTGTCACTGCGTTCGCCCAACCTTTCCAATTTTCTGCAGGCGCCGCATTTCGCGATCAACATGCTGTCTGCGGAGCAGGCGGATCTCGCCCGGCGCTTTGCGCAACCGGTGACGAATAAATTTGAAGGCGTCACATATCGCCCCGGGATTGCCGGCGTGCCTCTCATAGACGGCGCAGCAGCGCAGCTCGAATGCCGCAACGAAACGCGATACTACAGCGGCGATCACGTTATTTTCATCGGCCACGTTTTGCAGTACGCCCGGCGCGAATGCGTGCCCCTCGTGTTCTTCAGAGGCTATTACACTGAGCCGGGTTCCGGCAAAGAGCTGTAACAAGGGAGGAATGAATGACAATCGTGCGCAACCTCGTTTTTACGCTGCTCGCCGCCGCGGCTACATGCGCGCCCGCGAGCGCAGCCGAACAGCATTTTCCCAGCCGGCCGGTGCGCCTGATAGTGCCGTTTCCGCCGGGTGCCGCGAGCGATTTTGTTGCACGCGTACTCGGGCAGAAGCTCGGCGAGTCGTGGGGTCAGCAGGTCGTGGTGGATAACCGACCGGGCGCCGGAGGGCTCATCGGCGGAAGCGTGGTGTCGAAGGCGAGCCCTGACGGCCACACGATCGCACTCATCGGCCAGCCCCATCTCACGGCTTATCTCCTTTCTAAGACGCCTCCGTGGGATCCATTCAAGGATTTCACGTTCATTGGCGGCGTTGCGTCGATGCCCAACGTGGCGGTCGTCGGACCGGGGCTTCCCGTCGCGACCCTGTCTGAACTGGTTACGCAGGTAAAAGCCAGGCCGGGCTTTTTCAACGTCGGCTCGGCAGGCATCGGAAGCTCGTCGCATCTTGCCGCGGAAATGTTCAATGCCGCCGCGGGAGTGAACGCAGTGCATGTGCCCTTCAAATTGCTCGGAGACGCCCTGGCGGAGATGTACGGGGGGCGCGTGCATTACTATCTTTTTCCGTTACCCGCAGCGATGCCCGCGCTCCGCGACGGGAAGCTCCGCCCCGTGGCTACGGGTGGACGGACGCGGAGCGTCGCGCTCCCGAACGTGCCCACGATGGCGGAGTCGGGGCTTCCCGGATTTGCGTCCGAAACCTATTTCGGAATTCTCGGGCCGGCCGGCATGTCGAAGGCGATCGTCACCCGCATCAATGCGGACTCTGTGAGATTTCTCGCCACGGAAGAAATGCGAAGCCGTTATCAACAGAACGGCGCAGACCCCATGCCGACGACGCCTGAAGAATTCCACAAGATTCAGACAGCAGAGTTCTCACGCGTGCGAAAGGTCATACAGGACATCGGCCTGAAGCCGCAGTTTTAAACGACTCAGGCGAGAAATAAAAAAGGGCACCCGAGGGTGCCCTTTCGAATCGTGCGGCGCGCTCAGCTAATAGCGCTCTCGAGCTCGCCGCGTTTTTTTTCCAACTCTGCAGGCATTCTCGACTTCAGCGTC
>JBKJPI010000242.1:0-4694 GCA_046595235.1 Burkholderiales bacterium
CGACGAGCGCGAGCATCGTCCCTTTCATCCCACCGATGGCTGAAAGGCTGCCGATTCCGCTCGGCTGGGCACTCGATCGAGAGGGGCAGCCGACGACGAGTGCGCAGGCGGCGCTCACCGGCAGCCTTTCAGCCATCGGTGGGATGAAAGGGACGATGCTCGCGCTCGTCGTAGAAATCATCTGCTGCGCACTCACAGGCGCTGCATTCAGCTTCGAGAACGACTCCTATTTCGAG
Source organism: Burkholderiales bacterium (assembly GCA_046595235.1). GTDB lineage: Bacteria > Pseudomonadota > Gammaproteobacteria > Burkholderiales > SG8-41 > JAQGMV01. The sequence goes on from JBKJPI010000242.1 coordinate 237, forward strand.
CCGGGCGGTAAGCCGCGCATCGGACACGCCCTGCTCGCCATCGACCCCGAGGCACTCGCCGGCCGCAATGATTACCTCGAACGAATGGAGTTTCTCATCACGCACATGCTCGAACAGGAAGGTGTGCGGCTGCCCGGGGCGCGCCGGCACGCGGCGGCGTCACACGCACGTGACGAAGGCATCGAGATCACGGAAGCGACGCATCGCGAGCTCGCAGCTTTAGCTGAAAAGTCGAAGCGCCGCGTGTGAAAGGCTGAACGCTGCGGCAGCCCTTGGGTTTCCGGCATCATCTCTTTGCCGATGTGAATGGAGCGGACGATGGAACTGAAAGCAACATTGCGAGTGATCAACGAGAAGGATTATCCCGGCAGCCGCGGTGTAACCGATGGGCAGACATACCAGCGTCTCGTCGGCTGGCCCGGTGTAGTCGACACCGACCGCGTGCGCCTTGGCCGTGCGACGTACAAGCCCGGCACGTATGAGCAGCTGCACTGGCATCCGATCGAAGCGTGCTATTACGTGATCTCAGGCCACGCGACGGTGCGCGACGTGCAGGGCAACGAGTTCGAAGTGAGCGCGGGTTCGATGATCTACGCGCCGCCGGGCATCGCAGGTGCGCACGAATGGGAAGTCAAGGAGTCGCTCGAGCTCCTCGACATTCGCGCAACGAATGAGACCAATCGCAAGATTCAGTACACGGTCGACAAGAAGACGATGCGCTCGTACATCGACCTGGAGGATCTTGCGTACCGCGACGCGATCAGTTTCAAGTCGCACTACTGAGGGGGCGTTCGATGCATCGGGCAATCAGATTCACAGCATTCGTAGCGGGTGCCGCGTGCGCATTGGCGCCGGCCGCTCTCAACGCATAGGCGTATCCGGCCAAGCCGATCCGTCTGATTCTGCCGTTCCCACCAGGGGGGCAGACCGTCGAGCCGCTGGGCGGCACCCCCGAGCAGTTCGGGACCTGCATTCGCAGCGAGTCGGTGCGCTTCGGAAAAGTAATCAAGGACGCGGGGATCAAGGCGGAGTGACGGCTACAGTGGCGAAACGGTATTGACCGCCACTCATGCGGGAGCTCATTCACTGCGCATCAGACCGTCACTATTGACGGCAGCCGGGTCAGTCCCTAAACCAGCGGCGTCGACACCCCAATCTGCCCCTCACCTTCGATCCATGCAGGCACCTCTAAATTCTTCGAGCGCAGGAATTCAGGATTGAACAATCGGCTCGCGTAACGCTGCGCGCCGTCGCACAGCACGGTCACGATGGTGTGGCCCGGGCCCATGTGCCGCGCAAGGCGAATTGCGCCCGCGACGTTGATTCCCGAAGACGTACCGAGCAGCAGCCCTTCGTTTCGAATCAGATCGAAGAGCAGCGGTATCGCTTCGCCGTCGGGTATTCTGAACGCGACGTCGACCGGCGCATCTTCAAGGTTCTTCGTGATGCGGCTCTGGCCGATGCCTTCGGTGATCGACGTGCCTTCGGCTTTCAGCTCGCCGTGCGTATACCAGTGGTAGAGCGCCGCCCCCATCGGATCCGCGAGGCCGATGACGACGCCAGGTTTACGTTCCTTGAGAAACATCCCGGTACCTGCGAGCGTTCCCCCCGTGCCGACTGCACAGATGAAACCGTCGATCTCGCCGTCAGTCTCTTCCCAGATTTCCGGTCCCGTCGTTTCGTAATGCGCGCGGCGATTCGCAACGTTATCGAACTGGTTGGCCCAGATCGCGCCGGCCGGCTCGACTTTCGCGATGGCCTCAGCGAGACGCCCTGACACTTTTACATAGTTATTCGGGCTGGAATACGGCGCGGCAGGAACTTCCCGCAGGTCAGCACCGAACTGGCGCAACGCATCTTTCTTTTCCTGGCTCTGCGTTTCCGGAATGACGATTACGCTGCGGTAGCCTCTGGCGTTCGCCACAAGCGCGAGACCGATGCCCGTATTGCCGGCGGTGCCTTCGACGATGACGCCGCCGGGACGCAGCAGCCCGCGCTCCTCGGCGTCTTTGACGATGTAGAGTGCGGCGCGGTCCTTGACCGACCCGCCGGGGTTCATGAACTCCGCCTTGCCGTAGATCTCACAGCCCGTAAGCTCGGACGCGCGCGTCAAGCGAATGAGCCGGGTCCCGCCGATAGCATCGATAGTGCTTGCGCTGACTTTCATGGTGGCGACATTATGAGGGCGCGCTGTCCCGGATAAAACCAAAAGGAGGATTCACTGGAATGAAAACGATCAAATGAAAATAGACATTCACGCACACTGGTATCCGAGGGAATGGGTCGCGCTGCTCGAGAAGGAAGGGGCGGCGATCGGCGCGCAGATCGGCCGCAACGCACAAGGGCAGGTGACTTTCGCGGTTCCAGGCTACAAGCAGAAGTTTCAGGAGACCTATATCGACCTGCCGACGCGGCTGAAAATGATGGACGATGCGCGTGTCGACGTTCACGCGCTGTCGCTCACGAGCCCGATGATCTATTGGGCGCCGCCGGAATTCGGGCTCAAGCTCGCGCAGGTCTACAACGACGCACTGTCGGCGGCGCACCTCGCGTACCCGGACCGCTTCCTGGGGCTCGCAACCATTCCCATGCAGGCACCCGAGCTCGCAGTGAAAGAGGTAGAGCGTGCCTCGGGGCTGCCGGGCGTTCGCGGTATCTACATGGGCACGCACGTCATGGGCCGCAATCTCGACGAGGAGGCTTTCAGGCCGGTCTATGCGCGCTGCGAAGCACTCGGGCTGGCGATCTTCCTGCATCCACTGAATCCGGTCGGTGCCGATCGCATGGGCAAGTACCATTTGCGCAACCTGATCGGCAATCCCACCGAAAGTGCCATCGCGACTGCGTCGCTGATCTTCGGCGGCGTCATGGATGCGTTCCCGAAGCTCGACGTCGTGCTGCCGCATGCCGGAGGGACCATGCCCGCACTCATCGGGCGCTGGGATCATGGCACGACGGTGCGCAGCGAGCTCACGCACATGACGAAGCCGCCATCGAGCTACATCCGCCGCTTTCACTACGACACCATCACGCATCAAGACCAGATTCTCACGAACCTGATCGAGCAGGTCGGGGCGGACCGTGTTGTCATGGGCAGCGATTGCCCCGCCGACATGAGTTACACCCGACCCGTGGATGTCGTCGAGCGCCTGGCTAAAGTGTCCCCGGGCGATCGCAAGGCGATCCTCGGCGACAACGCCGCGCGTCTGCTGCGGTTGTAGCCCGGCGCGAATACGGCATGCCTAAGGCCAAAGAAGGGCGAATACGCGCCGGAATGGGCGGCTGGACGTACGCGCCGTGGCGAAAGACGTTTTATCCCAAGGGCCTCACGCAGGCGCGCGAGCTCGAGTATGCAAGCCGGCAGGTCACCGCCATCGAAATCAACGGTACGTTCTACCGCACGCAGAAGCCTGAGAGCTTCGCGAAGTGGCGCGACGCAACGCCCGAAGATTTCATTTTTGCGCTCAAGGCGCCGCGCTACGCAACGATTCGCAAGGTGCTCGGCGACGCGGGCCCCTCGATCGAGCGTTTCGTGGAGAGCGGTCTCGCGGAGCTCGGTTCCAAGCTCGGTCCGCTGCTGTGGCAATTTGCACCGACCAAGCGCTACGACGCGCAGGACTTCGAGAATTTCCTAAAGCTTCTGCCTCTTAAAATCGGCGGGCGCAAAGCTCAACACGTGCTCGAGCCGCGGCACGCGAGCTTTCTGGTTCCCGGCTTCATCGCGTTGGCGCGCCGCTACAACTGCGCGATCGTCTTCAGCGACTCGGACGAATATCCGTCAATCGGCGACGTCACTGCGGATTTCGTTTACGCGCGGCTCATGCGATCGCAGTCGAAGATCAAGACCGGCTATTCGGCGGCGGCACTCGATGCGTGGGCGAACGTGGCGCACACCTTCGCGCGAGGCAGTGAGCCCAAAGAATTCCCACGCGTAGACAAGGCGAGCCCGAAAGGGTCGGCGCGGGACGTCTACATGCTCTTCATCAATGGCGCCAAGGAACGCGCTCCTGCGGCAGCGCAGGCGCTGCTCGTGCGTACAGACGTCCGAAAGTGAAAATCTACTTTCGGCCGGAACGGCAAGTCAGCACTTCAGGCTTGGGGCGGCCCGGCGCCTGAAGTGCGGAAAGGGCAACGAAAAACCGCGCGGTGGGCATACCACGTGATTTTATCGTAGCAGTTTCAAGCTCGAATCGGCGGGCTTCGCCCGCGATTCAGTTCAAATTGGTAGTTCCGGCGCAAAGTAGGGTTTCACTTTGCGACGTCACGGTTGATCGACGCAAAGTAGGGGTTCACTTTGCGGCGGGGTAGTTGAACTTAATCGGGTTTGATGCCCGCGCTCCGGATGACTTTTTTCCACCGCTCGTGGTCGGTGCGCATGTAGCGCGCGAGCTCGTCGGGCGTGCCCGGCGCGGGATCGGCCCCTTGCAGCGTCAGGCGCTGTGCGACCTCCGGCTCCAT
>JBKJPI010000443.1:0-6996 GCA_046595235.1 Burkholderiales bacterium
GCCATTCCGGTGTAATGCATGCCGACAATGGCAATGCCCATGACGAGCGCGGCGCCGACGCGTTTCATCATCACATTGGCAAGCGCTTCCGAGCGCAGGTTGAACGCGATCCACAAAGCGACGATCGAAGCCGCCATGGCAATCGCGATCGATGCGGCGTAAAGCAGGGGATCCCACTGAATCGGAGGCGACATCGGCATGGCCGCCATGCCCGTGTAGTGCATGGACGCAATGCCGGCGCCCATCAGAACGCCGGAGCTCAGAAGCCTTCGGATGCTGAGCGTGCTGCGGTTGATCGTGAATAGTGCGAAGCCGGACACGACAATGGCGATCACCATCGACAACAGCGTGATCTTCACGTCATACGACATCGGAACCGGCAGCCGGAACGCCAGCATGCCGATGAAATGCATCGACCAGATTCCGGTGCCCATGGAAATCGCGCCGCCCATGAGCCAATACATTGCGACGCGGCCCTGCGAAGCGGAGACGCGCGAAGCCAGCGTAAGGGCGACGTACGCTGCGAGTACCGCAACTACGTACGAAAGTGTTACCAGCCAGGGATCATAAGTTCCGGTCATGAGCCGACGCTTCGTGTTTCACCTTCAGGCGTGATTCTTCACGTTGCGAAGGTGATTTTGGTCTACCCTGTGCAGCCGGGCGGTATAACTGCTAAGGCCTTTACGGCATGACTGCCACAATCTTAAGGCCGCCTTCCGCTACGCCCGCCTGCACCAGCATCGACGCCCAACAGAGTATTCATGACACCCGCCATCTCGTGCGCATTCGATTCAGGTGCGATCGACGTCCAGACTATTCAGGTGAAAGACGCGGCGGCCGGCATCACGGTACGCATCCGCAGGGATTCACAGGCTGATTTTCGCCAGTGGTTCCACTTCAGGCTGTCGGGCGCGCGCGGGTTCGCGTGCACGCTGCGTTTTGAGAACGCCGGGGCGTGCACCTACCCCGATGGCTGGAAGGATTACCGGGCGGTGGCGTCCTATGACCGCGAGCACTGGTTTCGGGTGCCGACCACCTACGACGGGGCCGTCATGACGATAGCGCATACGCCTGAGCGCGATGCAATCTGGTATGCGTACTTCGAGCCTTACTCTTGGGAGCGTCATCAGGCGCTGATCGGATTCGCGTGCACCTCGGCGCTGGCGCGCGTGGTGCGCCTTGGCGGCACGATCGAGGGCAGAGATCTCGACCTCGTAATCGTGGAGGGTAAGGCTGCTCGCATCTCCACCCCGACGCTGACGCCGGGCGCTCACCCTGAGCGCGAGCTCAAGACAATCTGGATCATCGCGCGCCAGCATCCCGGCGAGTCGATGGCCGAGTGGTTCATCGAAGGTCTCATGAAGCGCCTGCTCGACCCCGCCGACCCGATGTCCCGACGTCTGCTCGAGCGCGCCGTCGTTTACATAGTGCCGAACATGAATCCGGATGGAAGCGTCCTTGGCAATCTTCGCACCAATGCCGCCGGCGCCAATCTCAACCGTGAGTGGGCGGAGCCGTCGCTGAAATCAAGCCCGGAAGTCTTCCTCGTTCGTGAGCGGATTCAGCAAACAGGCGTCGACGTCTTCCTCGATGTGCACGGAGACGAAGCGCTGCCGTACGTCTTCGTCGCCGGCGGGGAGATGTTGCCGGGCTTTACGCCGGCGCAGACCGCGGCGCAGCAGGACTTCATTGCCGACTTCAAACGGGCGAGCCCCGACTTTCAGGACAGCCACGGCTACGGCACCGGTAAATACCGAGCAGAGGCGCTCAAACTCGCATCGAAATGGGTCGGCCACACTTTCGGATGTCTGTCGCTTACGCTCGAGATGCCTTTCAAGGACAACGCGAACCTGCCCGACGCGACGCACGGCTGGAGTGGAGATCGCAGCGCCAGGCTCGGTGCGGCGATTCTTGAGCCATTGCTCGCAGCCGTGAGCCGTGACATGGACTAGCGGTCTCTTGCGAGGTCGCCGGTCCGCCCCACCAGACGCGCACCGTGCGTGAAGCAGCATCGCCCATTTCTTGATGGCGAAGCGGGCGGAGCGCTGTCATCATGTCGGGCATGGCCCTCGAATCAGAACTGCACAGCCCACTGCACGAAGTCGATGACGCGGCGCAGGCGAACGAATTGTTCCAGCGCAACGGCTGGACGGATGGGCTGCCGATCGTGCCGCCCACCGAAAGCGCGGTGCGAAGATTCCTCGATGTGGTGGCGCTCGCACCCGGTGACCTTGTCGGCGTCGAGCCGGTAAGACGGCGGCACATCCGCGCGGAAAAGGTTGCGATTGCCGCGGTCATGGCAGGTTGTCTCCCCGAGTACATGCCTGTCGTCGTCGCGATCATTCGGGCAATGTGCGAGCCGCAATTCGGGCTGCACGGCTGCACCGCCAGCACCGGCGGCAGCGCGCCCTTCATCGTCGTAAACGGGCCTATCCGCGTGGCGCTCGGCTTCAACGCCACTCACAACGTGTTCGCGAATGGCAGCCGCGCCAATGCGAGCATCGGCCGCAGCATTCGGCTTTTCATTCTGAACGTCCTCGGCGGCGTGCCGGGGCAGCTCGACCGCTCGACACTGGGTCATCCGGGCAAGTGGAGCTTCTGCATCGCTGAAGACGAAGAAGAAAGCCCGTGGCAGCCGCTGTCCGAGGAACGCGGAATCGAGCGCGGCGTTTCAGCCGTTACCGTGCTCGCGGCGGAGTCGCTGCATCAGGTAATGAACGAATGGACCCACGAGCCGCGTGAAATTCTCGACACGTATGCGGCTGCGATCCGTTCGAATATGCTCACGTATTCGATATGGGCGGGAAATTACGCGGTCGTGATTGCGAAGCAGCACCAGCAGATCTTCGCCGCCGCAAGATGGACGAAGCAGAACATCCGCGACTACATCTTCGAAACCGCACAGGTGCAGCGAAAGGAATGGCGCACGGTCGGAAAAGCAGCAGTGGCCGGCCGCAAGGACGAGGACCGCGCATACCGCGCGCTTCGCGCACCGGATGACCTGCTCGTGATCGCTGCCGGCGGTCCGGCAGGCGGGTTCGGTGCGATCGTGCCGCCATGGTACGGAAAGAAATCACTTGCAGTCACCAAGCCGATCTCAGGACCGCAGTATCCACTGGAGGAGCGTGAGACATGATGATGAAAGTTCTCGACCCAAGGGTGGACCCCGAAGGCGAGGCGCTTCGCCTCGCGGCGCCGCTGGCCTCGCTCGATGGCGCTGTCATCGGCTTCATCGACAACGCGAAAATCGGTACCGAGCGCTTCTTCGACTTCGTCTGCGACATCCTGACTTCGCAGCATGGCATTCGCGAGGTGATACGCCGGCGTAAGCCCGATGCTACGCGGCCAGTCGCGCCTGAGATGCTTGCCGAGTTGAGCGGCGCCGACGCAATAATTTCTGCCATCGGCGATTGAGGGAGCTGCTCGTCGTGCAGTCTGCACGACGCCATTGCAGCCGAGCGGCTCGGAATCCCCGCCGTTGCCGTTATGACTGACCGATTTGTGCGAAGCGCAGAGGTCGTTGCGCAGGTTAACGGTCTGCCCGGATATCCTTTTGCCGTCATTGCACACCCTGTCGCAAATAATGACGATACGGCCCTGCGCGCCAAGGCCGAGCTTGCAACTGCGCGCATCGTCACACTGCTCACGCAGCGAAGCAGCTAAGAAACATCGTCCGAAAGTGAAAATCTACTTTCGGCCGGAACGGCAAGTTAGCACTCAAGCCTTGGGGCGGCCCGACGTCTTGCGTGCAGAAGAAGCAACGAAGAAATGCTTTGTGCGCATTAAGTCGCGCAGCGCGCGAATGAACGCATCGCGCCTGCATACTCGGCCGTCCATTTAACGAGCCCTGTGTGATTTGGCACGGCCATCGCAAAGGTCAGTCTCCATACTGGCGGCCGATCAACTTCTTCGCTCCCGCATCACCGGCGAGCTGATTTCAAAGTGAACACGACGGCAGCTGTCATGGCTTCAGAGGCGCGGCCTGAGGCCGTGGCTCGACCACGCCCGCAGTATCTCGCTGCCGCCTGGGCCGGGCGCTATCTTGCGCCCTTCATGACGGCGATCGCGGTCCTCGCCGTGAGCGCGATGCTCGTCTTCACCATTTACTTCACGCAGATCGATCTGCAGTGGACTGCGTTCCTACTTGGCGTGCTTTTCGCGGCAGTGCTCTCCATGGTTTCTCAAAGCATGAAGGCGCAATGGAGGCTCCTGCGCCGCACGGCACAGCTCAAACGCAGCAAGGAGCTCTTCTCCGAAGAGGTCGCCAGACGCGAGCGGTCCTCACAGGCGCAGCGTTCGGCTGAGCAGCGTTTCCGCACGGTCATGGACGCCCTGCCCGGCATGGTCTTTTTTGTCGATCGCGAGGAACGCTGCCGCTACCACAACCTCGCATTTCAGGCGTGGTGCGGCCTCACGGCAGATGAGATGGGCGGTTCGGCTTTGCGCGACATACTTGACGCGACCTCTTACCAGGAGCTGAGATCCGCCGGCATGGAAGCGCTTCTCGGTAACGAGATGCAGTACGAAAGCCAGTGGCAGCGCGCCGATGGATCGCGCAAGGTCTCGGTGAAGCTGCTGCCTTATCCACTGGGCGCGCAAACGATGAGCGGCTTTTATGCATTCGTGACGCCGCTTACCGCGGCGCAGCTTGCATTCGAGGCCGCTGGGCAGCCCGCAGCCGAGCTCGCGCCACCCGAGTCTTCTTCTGAAGCGATCTACTTCGACGAGATGGCGCGGGAGATGACCTGCGATGAAGCGCCGCGAGAGCATCTCCTGCGTGCGATCGAAGAGGACCAGTTCCTTTTGCTCGAGCAGAAGATCGAGCCGCTGATACAGGAAAGCGTGCCGGCGAACCTGCGCGAGATATTGCTGCGGCTTCAGGCCGAGGATGAGCGCACGCTGCTGCCCGGCGGATTCCTGGAAATTGCGGAGCGATATGACCTCACTCCGGCGATCGATCGATGGGTCATTCGCAAGCTTCTGAAGTCAGCAGCCGCGATGAAGCAGGCCGACCAAAAATGGCGGATGCCGCTGTATTGCCTCAACCTGAGTGCCGCGACCCTTCGCGACCGTGGCTTCGCCAATCACGTGCGAGGGCAACTGCAGCACTGGGAGCTCTCCGGCGCGCGGCTTTGTTTCGAGATCAGCCACGCCTCGCTCGCGGAGCAGGAGACGGACGTCGGCATACTCATGGATCAGTTGAAGCCGCTGGGTTGCCGCTTCACCGCAGACGGTTTTGGCAGCCAGAAAGTCTCGTTCTCACCCTTCAGGGAGCTTCGCTTCGACTACCTGAAGATCGACGGCAGCATCGTGAGTGACGTCGTCCACAACCCGTCCGAGCTTGCGAAGGCTAAAGCCATCGTCCTCGCGTGCGGCAAGATGGGCGTGCGAACGATTGCTCAGTTCGTAGAGGACGAAGCCGCCCGGGCGAAGTTAAAGGAGATCGGCGTCGATTACGTCCAAGGCTTCGGAATCAACCGCCCAGGCCCGCTTGCGGTCGTGGCGCCGATGGCGCCGGTCACGGGAGACTGAGCGGGCCCTGCGCGGTTTGGGCCCGCTTCCTGCATAGGTATAGTCAAGTTGACACTACATCGATGGGACGGGAACCGTGAAAGCAACTGCAAAGATCGGCTTTACCCTCGTAATCGCCTTCGTGGCGACCTCAGCGTTCGCCGAAGAGGCAATCGGTGTGGTCAAGCGGGCTTCAGGGCAGGTGACCATTGAACGGGCGGGTGTGCAGATCCCGCCTGCCGCAGGCACCCAGCTGCAGCGCGGCGATCGCGTCATCACAGGGCAGGATGGCGCGGTAAACGTTGCGATCCGCGGAGCGGCGCCCATCAGAGTCGGGGCGGATGCAGACGTGGCACTTGACCGTTTTGCGCGCGACCAACGGCCCGTGGTGCAGCGCATGATGGACCCGATAATCACCGGCGTAGCGTCACTGATGAGCGGCGTCGTCCGCCGGTAAGACGTTCACCCCCGAGCGATTCGGACGCAGCGCTCCGCGCGTCGCACTCGGCACCGCATTAAACGGACGCGGTCCGGGCCGCCGCCCTTCCAATCTCGCCCGCGTCAGCCAGCGCCCCCACGGTCCAGCCTAGCTCGATGATGCGGGTCGCCTGAGGCCTCGGCAGCACACCTTCCACCAGACTTAGAAACTTCGCCTCGATATCAGCATCGCTGAGCGGGCGCTCCAGCGACCCGAGCGCGTGCTCGATGTGCTTCCCGAGCACGGTGCCGTTCTGAAGCACAATTTCCACGCGGGCTTCTAGCTTTCGTATCTCCGGGTCTGGAACGGCAGCAACGCGCCTGCGCAACGCGACCACGTTCGCGTCCCGCACGGTCGAGTCGCTGAACTGGGCCTCTCCGGCCGCGCGCTGGATGATCGCCACGGCTGCCGCGTGAAAGACGCTGAACTTACCTTCGAGGCCGGTCTGCGGCTCGCGTTTGGCAGTCAGCTCCATAACGATCGGGTTCACCGTGAGATTGATGCGCTCGACCTCGGTGCCTGCGAGGTTGTGCTCCTGTGCCAACTGAATGCAGCCGTCGATCGCCGCATGGACAACCAGACCGCAGGCGAAAGGCTTGTACATGTTGAATGCCAGCTCGTAACGTTCGCCCAAACCCTGGGTGATGATAGCCGGATCGAACTTCGTCGACATCACGTTCGCCCAGCCGCGCGGCGCTTCGATGCTCTGCTCCGAGCTCGTGAAGCCCTGTGCCGCCAGCAAGGCGGCGGTCATTCCGTTCTGCGCCGCGCGACCCGGATGAAAGCTTTTGCACATGCTGCCGAACATTTCGCGCAAGCCGGAGGACTGCGTTGCAGCGATGCCGAGCGCCCAGCACATGTGCTGCTCGTCGAGCTTCAGGAGCTTGCCCATCGCGGCAGCAGCACCGAACACGCCGGCCGTGCCGGTGATATGAAAGCCGACGTTGTAATGCTCCGGAAAAACGGAGATGCCGATTCGCTCTTCAGCTTCGACGCCAAGGACGAAC
>JBKJPI010000465.1:0-8683 GCA_046595235.1 Burkholderiales bacterium
TTCTACGCGGCGCTGCACCCCGGCGACACGATTCTCGGCATGTCACTCGGCCACGGCGGCCATTTGACGCACGGCGCCACGGTCAATATCAGCGGTCGTTACTTCGATGCGGTGACGTACGGGCTCGACCCGGAGACCGAGGCGATCGATTACACCGAAGTTGAAGAGCTTGCGCACGTGAGGAAGCCGAAGCTGATCATCGCCGGCGCGTCCGCCTACTCCCTCGTGATCGACTGGAAGCGCTTTCGTTCGATCGCCGACAAGGTAGGCGCGCTTTTCATGGCGGATATCGCCCATTACGCCGGGCTCATTGCGGCCGGCCTGTACCCCAGTCCGGTGGGGATTGCAGACTTCGTTACGAGCACGACGCACAAGACGCTGCGCGGCCCGCGCGGCGGTCTCATTCTTGCGAACGCTCAGCATGAGAAGGTCCTGAATTCGGCCGTGTTCCCAGGGCTGCAGGGCGGCCCGCTCATGCACACCATCGCGGCCAAGGCGGTGTGCTTCAAGGAAGCGCAGTCGCGTGAATTCAAGAACTACCAGGAGCAGGTACTCGACAACGCGCGTGTGATGGCGAAGGTGATTCACGAGCGCGGATTCCGCATCGTTTCCGGGCGCACCGAGTGCCACCTCTTCCTGGTGGATCTGCGCTCGAAGAATCTCACGGGGCGTGACGCCGAGACCGCGCTGGGAAAGGCGAACATCACCGTCAACAAGAACTCGGTGCCGCACGACCCGCAGAAGCCTTTCATCACGAGCGGGCTTCGCATCGGCTCGCCCGCAATGACGACGCGCGGAATGGAAGAGCTCGAAGCGGAACTCGTTGCGAACCTGATCTGTGACGTGCTCGACGCGCACGATGACGCAGGTGTCCTGTCGCGTGTGCGCGGTGAAGTCATGAAGCTTTGCGCCAGGTTTCCGGTTTACGGGTGACCGGAAACCAGGATCGGATGCGTTACTCTGATGCCTTGCTTGAATGCCGAATCCTGGATGCTCAATCCTGAATTCTGATTTATGAAATGTCCGTTCTGTAAATCGCCCGACACCCAGGTCATCGATTCGAGAGTCAGCGATGACGGCGACAGCATCCGGCGCCGCAGAAAGTGCGCGAGCTGCACCAAGCGCTTCACGACCTACGAAACGATCGAGCTTCGCATGCCGCAGGTGGTCAAGCAGGACGGCACGCGGAGCGAGTTCGACCTGGCAAAGCTGCGCACGGGTTTCATGCGTGCGCTCCACAAGCGGCCCGTGCCGACCCAGCTTGTCGATGACGCAGTGGCGACAATCACCCAGGACGTGCTCGCGCTCGGCGAGCGCGAAGTGGCGTCGCGCCGGCTCGGCGAGATGGTCATGCGCGAGCTGAAGCGCCTCGACCAGGTTGCATATATCCGGTTCGCTTCCGTGTACCGGAGCTTTCAGGGTGTCGACGATTTTCAGGACGCGATCAAGGAAGTCCAGCGGCCGACTCCCGCTAAAGCGCCGGCAAAACTTTCGAGCGCAAAAGACGCGAAGGACGCGGAGGACGCCGAAGAGAACTGATGTTCACAGAAGCTGATCGCGTGCACATGGCCCGTGCGCTCGAGTTAGCCGAGCGCGGCCTGTATACGACCACACCGAATCCTCGCGTCGGCTGTGTGCTGGTGCGCGATAGTCAAATTGTCGGGGAAGGCTGGCACGAGCGCGCGGGCGAAGCTCACGCTGAAGCGCATGCGCTGCGCGTGGCGGGTGATCGGGCAGCGGGAGCGACGGCTTATGTGACGCTCGAGCCGTGCGCTCACTTTGGCCGAACGCCGCCTTGCACAAGCGCTCTGATCGAGTCGAAGGTAGCGCGTGTCGTTGCAGCGATGCAGGATCCGAATCCAATGGTCGCGGGCAAAGGCCTCGCCGTGATGACGGCGGGCGGCATCGAAACGGCGCTCGGACTCATGGAGTCCGAAGCGCGGGAGCTCAATGTCGGCTTCGTATCGCGAATGACGCGTGCGCGGCCGTGGGTGCGGATGAAGATTGCTGCGAGCCTGGATGGAAAGACGGCGCTCATGAACGGGCGCAGCCAGTGGATCACCGGCCCTGAGGCGCGCCGGGATGGTCACCGCTGGCGCGCGCGCGCGTGCGCTGTCATGACCGGCATCGGCACAGTCAGAGACGACGACCCGCAACTCAACGTTCGTGAAGTAGAGACGCCGAGGCAGCCGGTGAGAATCATCGTGGATAGCTCGATGGACACGGCGCCGCATGCGCGGGTGCTCGGCGTCGGGACAGTTATTGCGGCCGCTGCACTCGATGATGCGAAAGCCCCTGCGTTGATCGCGAAAGGTGCGGAGATCCTGGTCTTGCCGAATGCAGAGGGGAAAGTGGATCTCAATGCACTGATGCTCGAACTTGGCAGGCGGGGCGTAAACGAGGTGCACGTGGAAGCGGGCTACAAGCTCAACGGATCGCTCCTGCGTGAAAATCTCATCGATGAGATCGTCGTCTATCTGGCGCCGCACATCCTCGGAGACTCTGCACGCGGCATGTTCAACCTGCCAGCGCTTCAGGAACTTTCCGATGGCTACGAGTGTGAGCTCAAAGACGTGCGCAGCGTCGGCGGTGATATTCGCGTGATCGCGCGCGTCGTCTCCCGCTGATGTTTACCGGCATCATCAGCGCGGTGGGGCGTATCGCCGACGTAACCTCGGCGCCGGGGGGCGTGCGGCTGTGTATCGACGCTGCGGGTTTGCCGCTCGATGACGTCGCCCTCGGTGACAGCATCGCGGTGAGCGGCGTATGCCTGACAGTGGTGAGAGTGAATAAGGGGCAATTCGAGGTCGACGTGTCGCAGGAGACGCTCGATTGCGCATCCCGCTTCGAGGCCGGCGCCTCCGTCAATCTGGAAAAAGCTTTGAGGCTGGCCGACCGCCTCGGCGGTCACCTCGTGAGCGGACACGTCGATGGACGCGGCGTCGTCGAGCGATTCGAAGCCGTAGGGGACAACCGCTTACTTGAAATCGAAGTGCCGCCCGACCTGTCGCATTACATCGCCCGCAAAGGTTCTGTTGCCGTCGATGGCGTGAGCCTTACCGTAAACAGCGTGGACGAAACGCGCTTCTGCGTGAATCTCATCCCGCACACGCTTGGGCAGACGAATTTCGCGCGGCTCGCGCGAGGCGTCATGGTGAACATCGAAATCGATCTGCTCGCGCGCTATTGCGAGCGACTGCTGGAGTCGTCAGCGCGATGAGCCGCCCGACATGCCGCTGCTGTTCGTGGGGTCGCGGAGCGTTCCCTGGGGCTGCGCGCCGCTTTCATTCGGAGACCGCGGTGTGACGGGATTCGGCAGGTTCGGATTGTCGCCGCGCGGGGCAACGGTCATCATCGGTTCGTTCATCGGTTCGTTCATACCGGCGCAGCCGCCGAGCCCAACAATAACCAGGGCACATCCTGCGGCAGTCATTTTTATGCTGTTCATGTCGGGCTCCTTAGGTTAGCCCTGAGCGATTGTGCAACTCGCGTGCCGGGGCCGGCAGGATGGACGCTCCGCGCTGCGGCGGGCACAATCCGGTTCCGTCCCGGTCCAACTAACGAAACCATCAGTGGCTGACGGTCGAGCGGCCGCCAAGCGTTGCAAATCAAGAGTAGCGGCAGCGAGCCGCCTGAACGGTGGGGCGGGCCATAGGCACCTGCTCCCAGCAAGGGGAAAGCATGTCTTGGGAATTCATTACGAAGCCGGTGAGCAGCGCCAACACGGTGTCGTGGGAATGGGCGTGGCGATGCGTAAGGGACGATGGCCTGCAGACCGCCTCCGCACTAACTTTTTCGAGCTTTCTCGATTGCGTGGCCGATGCGCGCGCGCATGGATTCACCGGCGACGCCGACCCGCGAGAATCGGGAGCCCTGTTTCAGCGCCCGCAAGCCCGGTTCAACTGGTATTGATGGCGTCACGGGCCACACGAGTGGAATGGAGTTGCAGATGAATGCGATGCGGCCGGAAACGGCGATAAGCGCCGTCTCGGAAATAATCGCGGAGTTGAAGGCGGGGCACATGGTCGTGCTCGTCGACGAAGAAGATCGCGAGAACGAAGGCGATCTTGTGATGGGCGCTGAGTTCGCCACGGCTGAGACGATTAACTTCATGGCGCGCTACGGCCGCGGCCTCATCTGCCTCACTCTGACTGAAGGGCGGTGCAGAGACCTCAATCTTCCGCTCATGGTGTCGAACAACCGCTCACCGCTCGGTACCAACTTCACCGTTTCCATTGAGGCTGCAGCGGGCGTCACGACCGGAATCTCCGCTGCGGATCGCGCGCGCACAGTCCAGGCTGCGATCCGGCGCGACTCGAACCCGCAGGATCTCGTGCAGCCCGGTCACATCTTTCCGCTGATGGCGCAGGAAGGTGGCGTGCTCGTGCGCGCCGGGCACACCGAAGCCGGTTGTGATCTTGCACGGCTTGCCGGGCTCATGCCCGCCGCGGTCATCTGCGAGATTCTCAAAGACGACGGCGAAATGGCGCGGCTCCCGGACCTCGTCGAGTTTGCCGCGCAGCACAACCTGAAGATCGGGACGATCACCGATCTCATTCAGTATCGCAGCAGCACCGAGTCGCTGGTCACGCGCGTCGCGGAGCGCGATATCCAGACGATGCACGGACCTTTCCGCCTGGTGGCATACAGTGATCGGATCGAGCGCGAAACGCATCTCGCCCTCGTAAAAGGTGATGTGAATCCGGACAGGGAAGTTCTGGTGCGGGTGCACGAGCCCTTGTCGGTCATCGATCTCCTCGATGCGGGCAGCACGAGTCACTCGTGGAATTTTCACGACGCGATCAAGGCAATCGCCCGCGCCGAGTGCGGCGTCATCCTGCTACTGCACCGTGAAGAGAGTGCCGCCGAATTGCTGGAGCGCGCGCAGCCGCCTCGCCAAGACGCCCCCCAACCGAAGATCGCGCTTCGCAATTACGGCATCGGTGCGCAGATCCTGCGTGACCTTCGAGTCAAGAAAATGCGGCTTCTCGCACTGCCAAGGCGCATGCCCAGCATGGCGGGCTTCGATCTCGAAGTGACGGGTTATCTCCAGCCCGGCGACGCGGTCCACTGACGATGGCGCGCTCTGACAGCATTCGGGAAATCGAGCCCGACCACAATGGCGCGGGGCTGAAAGTCGGCATCGTGATGAGCCGCTTCAACGTTTCGATCGGCGAGGGATTACTCTCGAGCTGTACGGCGACGCTGCTCAAGCAGGGCGTGTCAGCAAGTGACATCGAGATCGTGAGTGTGCCGGGCGCACTCGAGGCGCCGCTCACGCTTCAGAAAATGGCGCAGAGCAGACGTTACAATGCACTCATCGCACTCGGCGCCGTCATACGCGGCGAGACGTACCACTTCGAGATCGTATCGAACGAATCTTCCCGAGGGATCACCTCGGTTCAGCTGGAAACCGGCGTACCGATTGCAAACGGTATCCTCACCACCGAGAACGACGACCAGGCGCTCGCGCGCATGATGGAAAAAGGCGCGGATTGCGCGGTTGCCGCCATCGAGATGGCGAATCTTCTAAAGAAAATCTAGTGTCAGTAACGAACGAGAAATCGAAGCGGCGCGCACAAGCGCCGAGAAAGAGCACGCGCAGGCGTTCGCGCGAATTTGCGCTGCAGGGTCTGTATCAGTGGCAGCTGTCCGGCAAAGACCCGGCCATGATCGCGGCGGAGCTCGCTGAATCACAGGAATTCGACAAGAGCGACGTCGAATACTTTCGCACGCTGCTGCATGGCGCGATAGCCCGTGCGAACGAGCTGGAGCTTGCGATCGCACCGCTGCTCGATCGCCCATTCGTAGAGCTCTCTCCAGTCGAGCGCGGCATCCTCCTCCTTGCGGGGTACGAGTTCCTGAGCGAGATCGAGGTTCCGTATCGCGTCGTCATCAACGAAGCGGTTGAGCTGGCGAAGGTTTACGGCGGCACCGACGGGCACAAGTACGTGAACGGCGTGCTCGACAAGCTTGCGGCGAGGCTGCGGCAGGTCGAGGTCGGTGCCGAACGCCGCGTGTGATGCAGAACACGACGCCCGTAGATCGCGATTTGCATCAACGCCTGCGCAAGCGGATGCTCATGTTTTATTTCGCGGCCGGCATCAATATGGTGATGGCCGTCTGGGCGATGTCTGCCGGTGCCGGGCAGGTGGCGAGCGGCACCCTCGCCATCATTCTCGTCATGTTCCTCGCATTCGCTGCGCTCAACTTCTATATGGCCCGTGTGCTGCGGAAGCAGTGGGATGCGCACGTGCGCGGACAACTTCAGAAGTCCCCCGATCAAGCAACGAAGTGACGCGGCTGTCAGAGTTCGAGGTCATTCAGCGGTTTTTCACGCATCTCTCGCCCGGAACCGCGCTCGGTGTCGGTGACGACGCAGCGCTGGTTCGCGTAAGCGCTGGAATGGAGCTCGCAGTATCCGCCGACATGCTGGTAGAAGGCCGCCACTTTCTGCCACGCGCGAACGCAGCACTGCTCGGTCACAAATCTCTCGCCGTGAATCTATCGGATATGGCGGCGATGGGCGCCAAACCGCGGTGGGCGACGCTTGCATTGTCCTTGCCGCAGGCGAACCCAACCTGGCTCGGCGCATTCGCAAACGGGTTCATGGGGCTCGCCCGCAAGCACCGCGTTGACCTCATCGGCGGCGATACGACGCGCGGGCCGCTCACCATCTGCGTGCAGATCATGGGTGAAGTGCCGCGAGGAAAGGCGTTGCGGCGTGACGGCGCGAAGGCCGGCGACGATGTCTGGGTGTCCGGACGGCTGGGTGGCGCGGCGCTCGCGCTGGCGGCGCTGCAGCGGCGCGCGCGCATCGCGCCGCGCGATCTGCGTCTGCTCGAAGAGCGGCTGCATGCACCGACGCCGCGCGTGGCGCTCGGGATCGCGCTTCGCGGCATCGCCCGTAGTGCGATCGACATTTCCGACGGCCTTTATGCGGACCTTGGCCACATCTGCGATCGCTCACGAGTAAGCGCGGTTCTCGAGTGGGAAGCGCTGCCTGCAACACCCTTCGTGCGCGCGCAGGCGGAGAAGATCGAGCTTGCCGCGCGTGCCCTACTCACCGGCGGAGACGATTACGAGCTGTGCTTCACCGCGGCCTCGCAGAAGCGTTCCGCGGTGCTCGCTGCGGCGAAGCGCGCACGTACGGAAGTCATGCTGGTCGGCCGCATCGTCCCGCGCGTGCGTTCGGTGCCGGTCCGGGTGCTCGATTCCGTCGGCAAGCCCATGAGGGTGCATACCCGGGGGTACGACCATTTCGGCTGAGCCCGGGAGCAAAGCCGGCGCACGATTTGTGCTGGCCCATCCTGCGCATTTCATCGCCTTCAGCGCCGGCGCAGGACTGGTTCCCATCGCACCGGGTACTTTCGGCACGCTCGTCGCGCTTCCCATTTTCTGGGCCGCGGGAGTACGACTCGATGCAGCCTGGTACTTGAGCGCGCTCGCGGTTCTCTTTGTCATTGGCGTGTGGGCGTGCGAGCTCACGGGGCGCGCACTCGGGCGCGCGGACGATGGCGCAATGGTCTGGGACGAAACCGTCGCGTTTCTACTGGTGCTTTTTTTTACGCCTGTCGAGGCGTACTGGCAGGCGTTCGCGTTCATTGTTTTTCGCTTCTTCGACATCGTGAAACCGCCGCCTATCCGATACTATGAACGGGTGTTCAAAGGAGGTTTCGGTGTGATGGTCGATGACGTTGCGGCAGCGTTCTATACGCTCATCGTGCTTGCGATCACCCGGTTGGCCACGAACTGATGGCCGCGGCGTTATACGACCTTGCCGAGCGCACCGGACGCGCACTCGAGCAACGCGGGCTTATGCTGGCCACGGCGGAATCGTGCACCGGGGGCTGGATCGCGGAGGCCATCACGGCAGTGCCGGGGAGCTCCGCGTGGTTCGACCGTGGGTTCGTTACCTATACCTATATTTCCAAACGCGAAATGCTTGGCGTGCGGCCCGAAACGCTGGAAGAACACGGCGCCGTGTCGGAGGCGGTGGTGCGCGAGATGGTCGAAGGTGCGCTTCACGCGAGCCATGCGCAGATTGCCGTCTCCGTGAGTGGAACTGCAGGGCCGTCCGGCGGCACGCGTGAGAAGCCGGTCGGCACCGTCTGCTTCGGGTGGGCCGCCAGGGGCTCGGCCCCGCGCGTCGAGACCTGTCATTTCGCAGGTGACCGCGAAGCCGTGCGCAGGCAGGCTGTGGCGCACGGGCTCACCGGGCTCCTGGAGACGATCGCCGACCTAGGTCAGAAGGCATAGAAGTCAGCGCATGCGAGGGACTGGCGTTATATACAGTAGTGCAACCGTTTTTGTGAGATAATCCGACGGACCCAACAGGAAGGACACATCATGGACGACAACAAAACCAAGGCTCTTTCGGCGGCGCTCTCCCAGATCGAGAAGCAGTTCGGTAAAGGCTCGATCATGCGGCTCGGCGAAGCGGACATCGCGCGCGACATTCAGGTCGTTTCCACCGGATCGCTCGGGCTCGACATCGCGCTCGGGGTTGGCGGGCTGCCTCGCGGACGGGTCGTCGAAATCTACGGCCCCGAGTCTTCGGGCAAGACGACGCTCACGCTCTCGGTGATCGCCGAAATGCAAAAGCTGGGCGGCACGGCGGCCTTCATCGATGCGGAGCACGCGCTCGATCCGCAGTATGCCTCCAAGCTCGGCGTTGACGTCG